>JAZFQW010000025.1:0-3100 GCA_036445335.1 Alphaproteobacteria bacterium
GTTCCTGCTCGACCGGCTGGCCGCGATCACCGGCGGCCGCAGCCTGGACGCCAACGTCGCCCTGGTCGAGAACAACGCCCGCCTGGGCGCCGCGATCGCCGTCGCGCTGGCGGCATAGCCCGCATCGCTCACACCACCGGGACGACGCGGCGGACGATCGTGGCGGCCAGGCCGGCGGCCTCGTGCAGGAACGCCGGAAAGTCCATGTGGCTGTCGGCGCCGGCCAGGTCGGACAGCGCGCGCACCACCACCGCCGGGGCGCCGAACTTCTCCGCCACCTGGGCGATCGCCGCGCCCTCCATCTCCACTGCCTGGCCGCCGAACCGCGCGTGCAGGCGGTCACGGGTCGCCGAACAGTTGAGGAAGGCGTCGCCGGTCAGCACGGTGCCGAACACCACCCGCGGCGCCCGCGCCTCGCCGCCCGTGGCCGCCGCGCTCAGCGCCGGCAGCGCCGCGCCGTCCAGCGCCCGCCGCAGCCGGTCGACCAGGTCCGCCGGGAGGTTGTAGCCGTGGGCGTCGGACACGCCGGGGAGCGGCGGCACGCCGGGCTGGTAGGGCTTGATGTCGCCGTCGATCAGCGCGCCGTAGTCGTACGCCACCAGCCGCGTCGCCACCACCACGTCGCCGACCGCCAGCGCCGGGTCGAGCCCGCCGGCGACGCCGGAGAACACCAGCGCTTGGGCGCCGAAGTCGTGCAGCAGCAGGGTCGCGACCAGCGCCGCGTTGACCTTGCCGATGCCGGCCTCGACCGCGACCACCGGCCACCCGTCCAGCGCCCCGGATCGGAACGTCAGACCGGCGATCGTCCGCCGCCCGCGCTCGACGAAATGGTCGCCGAGCTGGTCCAGCTCCACGGGAATGGCCGAGATCAGGCCGATCGGCGGTGCGGTCATGGCGGCCTCCCGGCGGTGGGTGCGCCCTTGCTATAGCCCAGGCGAACACCGGCGCATAGCCAGCCTGGGCCCGCGCAATTCGGCAGCACTCGAATCATCCGAGAAACGGATTTCACACAGAGGCACAGAGTAACGAGGTCACGGTGTCAGCGAGTCCATCGACCGAGATCGGGTCATGACTCTCGGGCAAGTTTTGTTGTTCCTCTGTGTCTCTGTGCCTCTGTGGTTAGGAATCCTTATTGCCCCAGTGACGCCGCGATCTTTGCGAGGGACAGACACGGCCGGGACTCTCTCGGCTGGTAGGCCGACCGGGGTTTCCGTCGCCGATGTTCCTGTTATATTCTCCCGATGCACCGTCCCGCACCACCGGAGTCCCTCCTCCCGCCCCTGTTCGCCGGCTGGTTCGCGCAGCGCGGCTGGACGCCGCATGACCACCAGCTGGCGATGATCGCGGCGGCCGACGCCGGCGGCCACGCGCTGCTGGTCGCGCCGACCGGCGGCGGCAAGACGCTCGCGGGGTTCCTGCCCAGCCTGATCGAGCTGGCCGAGCGACCGCGTCATGGCTGGGGCCGCGACAGCCTGCACACCCTCTACATCTCGCCGCTGAAGGCGCTGGCAGTCGACATCCACCGCAACCTGGAGACGCCGATCGCCGAGATGCGCCTGCCGGTGCGCCACGAGTCGCGCACCGGCGACACGCCGCAGGCCAAGCGCGCACGCCAGCGCCGCCACCCGCCGCACCTGTTGATGACGACGCCGGAGAGCCTGGCGCTGATGCTGTCCTACGCCGACGCGGCGCGTATCTTCCGCGGCCTGCGCTGCGTCATCGTCGACGAGCTACACGCCCTGGCCGGCACCAAGCGCGGCGACCTGCTGGCGCTCGGCCTCGCCCGGCTGGCGGCGCTGGCGCCGGTTTGCCGGCGAGTCGCGCTGTCGGCCACCGTTGCCGATCCGCCGGCGCTAGTCGCCTATCTGTCACCGCACGGCCGCGCCGACGCCGGCGACGTGCGGGTGATCCACGGGCCGGCCGGCGCCGAGCCGGTGGTCGAGATCCTCGAGACCCGCGAACGGCTGCCGTGGTCCGGCCGCATGGCGGTCCATTCGGTCGCCGAGATCTACCAGCGCATCCGCCGCGCCGGCACCACGCTGGTGTTCGTCAACACCCGTGCCCAGGCCGAGTTGGTGTTCCAGGGCCTGTGGCGGCTCAACGACGAGACCCTGGCGATCGCGCTGCACCATGGCAGCCTGGAGCGGGCGCAGCGCCGCAAGGTCGAGGCGGCGATGGCGCGCGGCGCGTTGCGCGCGGTCGTCGCCACCTCGTCGCTCGATCTCGGCATCGACTGGGGATCGGTCGACCAGGTCGTGCAGGTCGGCGCGCCCAAGGGCGTCAGCCGTCTGCTCCAGCGGGTCGGCCGAGCCAACCACCGCTACGACCAGCCGTCGCGCGCGCTTCTAGTGCCGGCCAACCGGTTCGAGGTGCTGGAATGCCACGCCGCCCGCGCCGGCATCCGCGAGATGACGCTGGACGGCGACCCGCCGATGCCGGGCGGGCTGGACGTGCTGGCGCAGCACATCCTGGGCACCGCCTGCTCCGCCGCCTTCGACGCCGACGCGCTGTTCGCCGAGGTCCGGCGCGCCGCGCCGTATGCCGACCTGCCGCGGCGCGACTTCGACGACGTGGTCGCCTTCGTCGCCACCGGCGGCTACGCGCTGGGCGGCTACGAGCGGTTCCGCCGGCTGACGCGCGACGACGAGGGCCGCTGGAAGGCCGCCGGCGCCGGCGTCGCCCGGCAGTACCGGATGAATGTCGGCACCATCGTCGAGGCGGTGACGCTCAAGGTGAAGGTGCGGCGCGGGCCGGTGCTGGGCGATGTCGAGGAGTATTTCGCCAACGGCCTGGTGCCCGGCGACACCTTCATGTTCGCCGGCCAGCTGCTGCGCTTCGAGGCGATCCGCGAGATGGTGCTGTACTGCGCCCGCGGCGGCGAGGGCGATCCGAAGGTCCCGGCCTATGGCGGCGGCCGGCTGCCGCTTTCGACCCACCTGGCCGACCGCGTGCGGGCGATGCTGCAGGATCCGTCCGGCTGGCGCCACCTGCCGGCGGCGGTGCACGAATGGCTGCGGCTGCAGCGCTGGCGGTCGGAGCTGCCGCGGCGCGACAACCTGCTGGTCGAGACCTTCCCGCGCGGTGGCCGCCCCTACATGGT
>JAZFQW010000026.1:0-7125 GCA_036445335.1 Alphaproteobacteria bacterium
TCGATGGTCAGCGGACCCTGCTCGCGATCGGCCCGACGGGTCAGCCGGGCGTGGCGCGCCTGGGTCTCGGTGTCGAGGGACAGCCAATAGGGCGGATAGCCCTTGGCCAGGAACGCGTCGACGTCCGCCGCCGGCCAGTCGGGCAGGGCGGCGCGCACCGCCTCCTGCGCCGCCACCACCCGCTGGCCGCGGCCGTCAACGGCGAAGGCGCCGGACATAAGCTCGTTGGACCGGTGGAACAGCTGCGACAACAAGGTGCCCTTCCAGGCATTCCAGCGTCCCGGCCCGACGGCGCGAATGTCGGCGGTGGTCAACACCAGCAGCAGGCGCAGCCGTTCCGGCGATCCGACCACCTCGACGAAGTCGTGGACGGTCTTGTCGTCCTCGATGTCGCGCTTCAGCGCTACTTGGCTCATCAGCAAATGCCAGCGCACCAGCCACACGACGGTCTCGGTCTCCTCCGCCGTCAGGCCGAAACGCGGACCCAGTTTACGCGCGACGATGGCGCCCAGCACCGAGTGGTCGCGGCCGCGGCCCTTGGCGATATCGTGCAGCAGCACCGCGACGTACAGCGCGCGGCGGGACGCGACCTTTTGCATCTCGCGCGTGGACAGCGGCAGCTCGTCGGCCAGCTCGCCGCTGTCGATGCGATGCAGGATGCCGATTGCGAACAGCGTGTGCTCGTCGACAGTGAACACGTGATACATGTCGTATTGCATCTGCGCCACGACGCGCGCGAAGTCGGGCACGAAGCGGCCCAGGACGCCGGCCTCGTTCATCCGCCGCAGTGCCTGCTCCGGGTCGCGGCGCGACGTCAGGATCTCCAGGAACAGCTGGTTCGCCTCGGGGTCATTGCGCAGCCTGGTGCCGACTAGCCGCAGCGACCGGGTGACCAGCTTCAGGGCGTTGGGGTGGATGTCCAGCTCGCGCTGCTGCGCCAAGTGGAACAACCGGATCATGTCGACCGGGCGGTCGCGGAACTGGCTGTGGCTCGTGACGTCGAGCCGGCCGCCTTCCAGCAGGAAGCCGTCCAAGGTCTTCGCCGCCGCCGCCAGGAAGGCGAACCCGCGGCGCGGCCGCCGCCGGCTTTCCGCCTCCAGGGCGGCGCAGAAGATCCGCGTCAGGTTGCCGACGTCCTTGGCGATCAGGAAATAGTGCTTCATGAACCGCTCTACGCCCGAGGCGCCGGCGTGGTCGGTATAACCCATGCGGCGGCCGATCTCGGCCTGGACGTCGAAAGTCAGCCGCTCCTCGGGGCGACCGACCAGAAAGTGCAGGTGGCAGCGCAGGGTGATCAGAAAGGTCTGCGCCTTGGCGAACAGGGCCGCCTCTTCGGCCGTCAGCACGTGCTTTTCCACCAGTCCGTCGACATCGCCGACGCGATAGAGATACTTGCCGATCCAAAACAGGGTCTGCAGGTCCCTCAGCCCGCCCTTGCCCTCCTTGATGTTGGGTTCCAGCACATAGCGGCTGTCGCCCAGGCGGCGGTGGCGGGCGTCGCGCTCGGCCAGCTTGGCCTCGACGAAGGCCGGGCCGGTGCCGCTGACCACCTCCTTGGCGAAGCGCCGCGACAGCGTGTCGTGGAGCTTCCGGTCGCCCCACAGCGGCCGCGACTCCAGCAGCCCGGTGCGGATCGTGAAGTCCGCCTTGGCGCCGCGGATGCTTTCGTCGACCGAGCGCACCGCGTGGCCGACCTTCAGACCCAGGTCCCACAGCAGGTACAGCATCGTCTCGACGACCTGTTCGATCCGCGGACTGCGCTTGTAGGGCAGCAGGAACAGCAGGTCCAGGTCGGACTGCGGCGCCAGCTCGCCGCGCCCGTAGCCGCCCACCGCGATGATCGCGAAGCGCTCGCCCACCGTCGGATTGGGGATCGGGTAAAGCCGTTCGACGATCGCGCCCGCCACCGTCCGGATGATCCGGTCGATCAGGTAGGCGTATTCGCTGACCGCCGCATCGCCACTGCCCGAACGCTCCAGAAAGCGACGCTCGATTTCCGCCCGACCCTCGGCAAGCGCCACCTGCAAAGTCGCCAGCAGCGCCGGCCGCAGCCCGACGCCGTCGGGCCCGTGCTCGTCGACCACCGCGTTCAGGGCGGCCGCCAGCCCCTCCGGCTCGACGATCGACGCGCGATTGCGAACCGGCCGGGCCGGCAGCGGTTCGGCCACCGGCTCGCCGCCGCCACTGCGAAACCTATCCAGCATGGGGCCGACCATAACCTAGGGTGGGCCGCATAACGAGCCCGCCGTGGCTGAATTCAGGGCCTCTTGGACTGCTGGAGATAGTCCAGCAGGGCCATCATCACCGGTCGCAACTCGTTGGCGCGGCCGGGGTCGTAGGCCGACGGCCGGCTCAGCGATTCGATCAGCGTGTGCAGTGCGGCGATCGCCGAAAGTGTCTCCTCCAGCAGCGCCGTCGTCCGGTGGGTCTCCTCGGTAAGCCGGGCGGCCTGCCGGCGGACCTCTTCCACCTCGCGGAACAGCCGATCGATGGTCTGTGGATCGGCCAGGGCGCCCTGGACCGCCCCAGCCGGCTGTCCAGGCGTGTCCAGGACCACCCGCCAGGTTCCGTTTGCCGCCTTGAAGCCGTCGATTCGGCCGCGCTGCAGACGCTTGCGCAGCGTCTCGACCGGCAGCCCCAGGATCCGCGCGGCAGACACGATATCGGTCGCGTGCTTGTGATCGTCGTGCGTGGTCATGTCACACTGTATAGCACAGACGCCGGCGATGTCACTTGTCCTGCCGCGGCCGGACGAAGGCGGGACGTCGCAGGACAACAATAGAGTCTAGTTGGGCGCGGCGGCGCGCGACGGGACGGCGTCGCTGCTCCCCGGAAACCGCGGCCGGTCGTCGTCGATCTTCAGCCAGGGAATCTGGCTGCGGGTCCACACATGGTCGTCCGGCGTGACATCCTGCGGCCGGTCGAGGCTGCCTAGGGTGACCTGCACGCGGTCGTCCAGCACCGTCTCGTGCATGGTCAGCGTGCTGCCGCAGCGGGCGCAGAAGCCGCGTTCGGCATCGGCGGACGAGCGATAGCGGGTCGGCGCGCCGCCGGTCCAGGCGAACCCGGCGAGCGGAAAGTGGACGAACGTCAGGAACGCCGCGCCGGAGTGCCGGCGGCACGTGGCGCAATGGCAGCTCACGACCCGCACCGGGTCGGCGGCGGCGCGCCAGCGCACGGCACCGCACAGGCATCCACCGGTCCATTCCATCGCTGTCCTCCAAAGTTCATTCGCCACCGTCAACGGGAGTCCGCCTTCAGTCGGTAGAGCAGGTCCAGCGCCGCGCGGGGCGTCAACTCGTCGAGGTCGACCTCGCTCAGGGCGGGCTCCAGCGGCCACGGCTCAGGTTGGCTGGTGGTCCGCTCGGCGGCGGCGCTGAACAGCGGCAGGTCGTCCGCCAGCCGGGCGACGCTGCGGCCCTTCTCGCCCTGCTCCAGCCCTGCCAGCACCTCGCCGGCGCGCGCGATCACCGCCGGTGGAAGGCCGGCCAGCTTGGCGACGTGAATGCCATAGGAGCGGTCGGCCGCGCCGGCCGCTACCTCGTGCAGGAAGACGATGTCGCCCCGCCATTCCTTGACCCGCATGCTGTGGCAGGTCAGCGCCGGCAGCTTCGCCGCCAGCGCAGTCAGCTCGTGGTAATGGGTGGCGAACAGCGTGCGGCAGCGGTTGACCTCGTGCAGGTGCTCGACCACCGCCCAGGCGATCGACAGGCCGTCGAAGGTCGCCGTGCCGCGGCCGATCTCGTCGAGGATGACCAGCGCGCGCTCGCCCGCCTGGTTCAGGATGGCGGCGGCCTCGACCATCTCCACCATGAAGGTCGAGCGCCCGCGGGCCAGGTCGTCGGACGCGCCGACCCGGCTGAACAGCCGGTCGATCACGCCGACATGGGCCGCCTCGGCGGGCACGAATCCACCCATCTGCGCCATCACCGCGATCAGCGCGTTCTGGCGCAAGAAGGTCGATTTGCCGGCCATGTTGGGCCCGGTTACCAGCCACAGCCGGTGGTCGCTCGACAGGTCGCAGTCGTTGGCGACGAAACCGCCTTCGCGCGCCGCCTCCAGCGCTGCCTCGACCACCGGGTGGCGGCCGCCGCGGACCTCGAAGCGCACCCCGTCGTCGACCCGCGGCCGCACGAACCGGCGTTCCGACGCCAACGCCGCCTGGGCGGCGGCGACGTCCAGCGCGGCGAGCGCCCGCGCCGCCGCGGCGATGGCGTCGCGCCGGCCGGTGACCTCGTCGACCAGGTCGGCGAACAGCTCCAGCTCCAGCGCCAGCGCCTTGTCCGCCGCCTCGGCGATCGACCGTTCCAGCGCCGCCAACTCGACGCTGGTGAAGCGCACGGCGCTCGCCAGAGTCTGGCGGTGGACGAAGGTCTGGTCGAGCGGTGGCGCGGTCAGCTTGTTGGCGTGGGTCGGTGTGACCTCGATGTAGTAGCCCAGCACATTGTTGTGGCGGATCTTCAGGCCGGGGACCGCGGTCTGGTCGGCATAGCGCGCCTGCAGCCCGGCGATCAGCCGGCGCGATTCGTCGCGCAGCGTGCGCAGTTCGTCCAGCGGCGGGGCGTAGCCGGCGGCGATGAAGCCGCCGTCGCGGACCGGCACCGGCGGGTCGGCGGCCAGCGCGCGGGTCAACCGGTCGATCAGCGTGGCGTGGTCGCCCAGCCGCCCGGCCGCCTCGGTCACCAGTTCGGGCGGCGGGGTCAGGCCGCCACCATCAAGCAGCGCCCGGGTCGCCGTCGCTGCGGCCAGCCCGTCGCGCACGGCGGCCAAGTCGCGCGGACCGCCGCGTCCGAGCGTCAGCCGGCTCAGGGCGCGCTCGACATCAGGGCACCGGCGCAGGCGGTCGCGCACGTCGCCGCGCAGCATGTCCCGATCAACGAAGAACTGGACCGCGTCGAGCCGGCGGTTGATCGCCGCGGGGTCGGTCAGCGCAGCCGCCAGGTGGCCGGCCATCAGCCGGGCCCCGGCGCCGGTCACTGTGCGGTCTATGGTGGCCAGCAGGCTGCCGCGCCGCTCGCCTGCCAGTGTGCGGGTCAGTTCCAGGTTGCGCCGCGTCGCCGCGTCGATCTCCATGACCGCGCCGTCGGCCAGGCGGTGCGGCGGCGACAGGTGCGGCAGCCGGCCCTTCTGAGTCAGGTCGATATAGTCGACCAGGGCACCGGCGGCGGCGATCTCGGCGCGGCCAAAGGCGCCGAACGCCTCCAAGGTGGTGACGCCGTAGAGGGCGAGCAGGCGGTGGCGGGCGTTCTCGCTGTCGAACCGCGCGTTCGGCTGAACCGTCAGCCGCTCGCGCAACTCCCCGAATACCTCGAACAGGTCGGGGGTCTGGGCGACCCGCTCAGGCACCAACAGCTCGCCCGGATCGATCCGCGCCAGCGCCGCGGCCAGCCGGTCGGGTGCGGACGGCTCCAGCGTCAGCGCCCCGGTGGAGATGTCGGCGACGGCCAGGCCCAGAGTGCCACCGGCATCGGCCAGCGCCGCCAGGTAGTTGTTGGCGCGCGCCTCCAACAGGCTGTCCTCGGTGATCGTACCGGGTGTGATGACGCGAACGACGTCGCGCTGCACCAGCGTCTTGCCGGCCCGCTTCCGGGCCTTCGCGGGGTCCTCCAGCTGATCGCAGACGGCGACGCGGAAGCCCTTGCGGATCAGCCGCGCCAGATAGCCCTCGTGGGCGTGCGCCGGCACGCCGGCCATTGGAATGTCCTGGCCGCCGTGGCGGCCGCGCTTGGTCAGGGTGATGTCCAGAGCGTCGGCGGCGGCAACGGCGTCGTCGAAGAACAGCTCGTAGAAGTCGCCCATGCGAAAAAACAGCAGACAGTCCGGATAGGCCGCCTTGGCCGCCAGATACTGTTCCATCATCGGGCTGACGGCGCTGTCGGCGGGCTTCTTCGGGCTGCTGTCTGGCACGGCGGTCGACGGGTGGGTCGGCGGTGGATGGGCCGGCGCGACAATAGCATAGGGACGGACGGCGGGGCGACGCGCGTCGGCACCGCCCCGCGCCCGGCTACGGATCGAATCCGATGTCGCGCCTGATACGGTCGCTGAATCCGAAGATCGGCAACGATTTCTGACGCGGTCTTGCCAGCGCCCTGCCGATCCGATCGATCAGGCGGGCCACGGTGTGGGCGGACGGCCACAGATGCGCGGCCGTCCGCCCATGCCTGGCACGTCAAGGTCGTGGCGGCGGCGCCCAGGAGGATCCCATGCAAAGTTGCAGATCGGCCACACCTCACGACTGCCGAGAGGGGATGGCGCGACCGCGGGTCGACACTACACTGACCCGACTGGTCGCGCCGCGTGGGAAGCCTGCATGTCCGAACGGAACCGGCCATTGACAGCGCTGAAGAATATCGGCCCGGTCGTCGCCCGCCGGCTCCGGGGCATCGGCATCGCAGACGAGGTGGCATTGCGGTCGGTCGGTCCGGTCGCGGCATACCGTCGGCTGAAGTTCCGTCATCCGCGCGAGATCACCCTAGTCGCCCTGTACGCGCTCTACGGCGCGCTGACAGACATCCACTGGAACGCCCTGCCGATGGAGGTCGCGGAGGCGCTCAGGCGCGCTGCGGCAAGTCGCGACGTCTGAGCGCGCGAGCCGGCGCCCGCACCGGTCACGGGCGCTGCGGGGTTGACGCGGTGCGCCGGCTCCGGCCCACTGCACCGGCTGTCCGGAATCGCGCGGTTGCCCGCCGAACCGTGCGGCCAAGGGAAGATGTCCATGCCCAGCAAGTCCCTCGAGAAGGAAGCCCTCGAGTTTCACGCCCGCGGCCGTCCCGGGAAGATCGAAATCACCGCGACCAAGCCGTTGACCACCCAGCACGACCTGGCGCTCGCCTACTCGCCCGGCGTCGCCGCGCCGTGCCTGAAGATCAGCGCGGATCCGGCCTGCGCCTATGACTATACCGCCAAGGGCAACGTCGTGGCGGTGATCTCCAACGGCACCGCGGTGCTCGGGCTGGGCGATCTCGGCGCGCTGGCCGCCAAGCCGGTGATGGAGGGCAAGGCGGTGCTGTTCAAGCGCTTCGCCAACATCGACGGCATCGACCTGGAGATCGACACCCGCGACGTCGACGAGTTCGTCAACTGCGTGCGCTTCCTGGGACCGACCTTCGGCGGTATCAACCTGGA
>JAZFQW010000027.1:0-9340 GCA_036445335.1 Alphaproteobacteria bacterium
TGGCGGCTCCGGGTGGAGGCAATTGCGATGGCGCATTCTTTCGCGATCGCGGGGTCGGGGGAAGCCGATTGTTGCGCCCAGACGGAGCGCCGGATGTTAGCCCGCACTTCTCACACTGGCCACGGTCGGCGCGACGGCGCCGCCCTCCGGGTCGCGCCCGGGCGGCCCGCCCGCGGCGTCGAACGCCTCGACCGTAGCGTTGCTACGCTCTTCGGCCTTCTCCTGGCGGCTCGGACCGCCCGGACGCGACGCAGACCGTGGCCAGTGTGAGAAGTGCGGGCTAGGCACGGCCACCTGTTGCATTCCGGTCGATAATTTCATAACATGTGCATGGACATGTTCAAGGAAAACGGTCGATGAAATCCGAGCGTTTGGTTGTGCTGGTGTCTCCGGAAGAGAAGGCCAGGATCGTCGAATTGGCGGCCAAGCGGCGTATGAGCGTCGGTGAACTGGTCCGCTTGGCGTTGTCGATGGTTGAGGGACGGAATACACGGTTTGCGTTGGCGGCCGACGAATCCGGGGCCGCGCGGACACCCGGTCAGGGCCTTGGCGAGAGAGCTGCGGCGGCTTGGCGGCGAGACGAGCCACTGGCCGAGTCAATGTTGTCCGCAGACCAGACCGCCGCGCTCGAGCGGCTGGCAGACGTCGCCGCGCGGTCCATGGCGAGGGCCAACACCGCGCTGGACAGGGCGTTCGAGGAAGTCGAGGTGACTAAGGCCTACTTCGCCGACAAGCGGCGTAGTCTCGAGGTCCCGGCATGAGCTGGTTCGACAAGATCCTGGACGCGGTGCAGACCGTCGCGGTCATCGGCGAGCGGGTCGAGAGGCTGGGTCGGTCGGTCGCCGATATCTCCGTCGAGTTGCGCGAAATGGACCGTCGGCTGTCGTGGCTGGAGGGCGCGGCCGGCGCCGGCATTGCTCGCACGCCGCAAATTCCGGATTAGCGGTCCGGCAGGCAAAAATTCGGGGCGTCGGCGTATTTTCAAGGAATTAGGCGATACACTTCGAGTCCCCAGTGAAGCATTTGGCCGAATCTGCAATGACCCGCATGCGGTCGCCGTTGGCGCCGCTTGTCAAACCTGTGCCGCAGGAACCTCCGCTATCATCGTGAGACCATGACCTAATCTCCGTCCGGCCGGGTCGCCTGCCGCGTCGGGAACCGGACGCCTCGGGATTGTGCTTGCCGGGTCGGGAGGCCATCGGCAAGGTAGGTGCCGTCACCCTCGCATCGACCACGCCGCCATGACCGTCCTCAAGACCGCCGTCGACACGCGCTCCTCGGAGTTCAAGGAGAATGTTGCGGCCATGCGCGCCCTGGTCGACGATCTGCGCGCGGTGGTCGGGCGAGTCAAGCAGGGCGGCGGCGCCAAAGCGCGCGAGCGCCACCTCAAGCGCGGCAAGCTGCTGCCGCGCGACCGGGTGCGCAAGCTGCTGGATCCTGGAGCGCCGTTTCTGGAGCTGTCGCAGCTCGCCGCCCACGAGGTCTACGAGGACCCGGTTCCCGCCGCCGGCCTGATCACCGGAATCGGCCGGGTGTCCGGCCTCGAATGCGTCGTCGTCGCCAACGACGCCACGGTCAAGGGCGGAACCTACTATCCGCTGACCGTCAAGAAGCATCTGCGCGCCCAGGAGGTGGCACAGGAGAACAGTCTGCCGTGCCTCTATCTGGTCGATTCCGGCGGCGCCTACCTGCCGCGCCAGGACGAGGTGTTCCCCGACCGCGACCATTTCGGCCGCATCTTCTACAACCAGGCGACGCTGTCGGCGGCGGGCGTGCCGCAGGTCGCCGTGGTGATGGGCTCGTGCACCGCCGGCGGCGCCTACGTGCCGGCGATGTCCGACGAAAGCATCATCGTCAAGCAGCAGGGGACGATCTTTCTGGCCGGCCCGCCGCTGGTCAAGGCGGCGACCGGCGAGGTGGTGACGGCGGAGGAGCTGGGCGGCGCCGACGTGCATTCGCGCATCTCCGGCGTCACCGACCACTACGCCGAGGACGACGCCCACGCGCTGGCGATCGCCCGGCGCATCGTTGGCCATCTCAACCGCGCCAAGCGGCCCGACATCGCCGTTCGCGAGCCGGTCGAGCCGCTGTATCCGGCCGAAGACCTGTACGGCGCCGTCCCGACCGACCTGCGCCGGCCCTACGATGCCCGCGAGTTGATCGCCCGGCTGGTCGACGGCTCCGAGTTCGACGAGTTCAAGGCGCTGTACGGCGCCACGCTGATCACCGGCTTCGCCCATCTGCACGGCCACCCGGTGGGCATCCTCGCCAACAACGGCATCCTGTTCTCGGAAAGCGCGCTGAAGGGCGCCCATTTCATCGAGCTGTGCTGCCAGCGCCGCATTCCGCTGATCTTCCTGCAGAACATCACGGGCTTCATGGTCGGGCGCAAATACGAGGCCGGCGGCATCGCCAAGGACGGCGCCAAGATGGTCACCGCGGTGGCCTGCGCCC
Organism: Alphaproteobacteria bacterium; assembly: GCA_036445335.1. Classification (GTDB taxonomy): domain Bacteria; phylum Pseudomonadota; class Alphaproteobacteria; order DSM-16000; family Inquilinaceae; genus JAZFQW01. The sequence goes on from JAZFQW010000027.1 coordinate 2,455, forward strand.
GGGTGCCCAAGTTGACGGTGATCGTGGGCGGCAGCTTCGGCGCGGGCAATTACGGCATGTGCGGCCGCGCCTACGGGCCGCGATTCCTGTGGATGTGGCCCAACGCCCGCATCTCGGTCATGGGCGGCGAACAGGCCGCCAACGTGTTGGCCCAGGTCAAGCGCGACGGCATGGCGGCGCGCGGCGAGGCGTGGCCGGACGACGAGGAGGCGGCGTTCAAGGCGCCGATACTCGGCCAGTACGAGCGCGAGGGCCATCCCTACTACGCCAGCGCGCGGCTGTGGGACGACGGCATCATCGATCCCGCCGACACCCGCACGGTGCTGGCGCTCGGCCTGTCCGCCGCCCTCAACGCCCCGGTCGAACCGACCCGGTTCGGCGTCTTCCGGATGTGAGGGCTCATGAACCGCCAGGACGCCGAGGCACGACGCGTCACCGACATGAAATTCTGCCGCGACGCCCGCGCGATGGGTACCCGCTCTGACCCACAGCGTGCCCCTGTGGCCTAGGTGACACGATCATGACCGAGCCGACCGTCCTTTCGTCCGTCGCGGACGGCGTCGCCACCGTGACGCTGAACCGCCCGGCGGTGCACAACGCGTTCGACGATGTCCTGATTGCCGATCTGACGGCGGTCCTGCGCCGGTTCGGCGACGATGCAACAGTGCGCTGCGTCGTGCTGGGCGCCAACGGCAAGACATTCTCGGCCGGCGCCGACCTGGCCTGGATGCAGCGCATGGCCCGCTATGACCGCGACGACAACCTGGCCGACGCCCGCGCCATGGCGGAGTTGATGCATACCCTCGATGGCCTGCCGAAGCCGACCGTCGCGCTGGTGCAGGGCGCGGCCTATGGCGGCGGGGTCGGGCTGGTCGCCTGCTGCGATATCGCGCTGGCGGCCGAGCGCGCGCGGTTTTCCCTGTCGGAGGTCAAGCTGGGCCTGATCCCCGCGGTCATCGGCCCCTATTTGGTGGCGGCGATCGGCCGTCGCGCCGCCCGGCGCTATGTTCTGAGCGCGGAGACATTCGATGCCGCGACGGCGCGCCGCCTGGGCCTGGTCCACGAAGTAGTACCGGCCGAACGGCTGGAGGCGACAGGCGAGCGGATCGTCGCCGAACTGGGCGCCGGCGGGCCGCTTGCCCAGGCGGCGGCCAAGGCGCTGATCGCCGACGTCGTCGACCAGCGGCCCGGCGACGTGCTCGGCCTCACCGCCCAGCGCATCGCCAACATCCGCGCCAGCGACGAGGGGCAGGAGGGCCTGGCCGCCTTCCTGGAGAAGCGGAAACCGGCCTGGATCGACGACGAGTCGTGACCGCGGCCAACGGTGCGGACCTACTGTGACCGGCGACCCAACATTGTCGCAGCCGGTCACCCCATTGTCTCAAGAATATCGGTATTTTGACTCTCGCCATGGTGGTGCGTGCGGCCAAGTATGCCGCGCAGGCGGGTAGTGCGTTCTGCCGCTCGCAGCATATCGCCGACCCGAGGAGGGATTGACAGGAAAAAGCCTGCACGAGCCATCGTGGCGGCGGCGATCATCGGCGGGGCGGGTTTGGCCGTGGCCGAGGAAGCCTACGGCACGGTCGAATCGGTCGACTTGCAGAGCCGGATGATCCTGCTCGACGACGGCAATGTCTATTCCGTCGGCGAGGAGTTCGCCCTGGAGGCCTTGCGGCCGGGCAGCGAGGTCACGGTTTCCCACGACGAGAAGGACGGCCAGAAGGTCGTGACCGAGATCATCGCCGAGCGCTGATTTCGGACGGGCCGGTCGCCGGCGCTCGGTGGCGCGACCCGATCCCGGTTCTGGGCCCGAAAACCGGCCCTCAAGCCGCGGCGCACTGTGCCGCGGTGGCGCTCGCCGCGATGGCGGTGGCACGCACGCGGTGGGTCAGGTCGGCTGACCTCAGGAAACATAGGATCCGCGCCGTCGGTATGACGGTGGTCTCGCCTCCGATGGGCAGGTCCAGCGTCTCGGTGTCGTTGCCGGGCAGGGCTAGACGGGCGGTGCGGTAGCCGCGAACGATGCCGACCAACATGCCGGTGCGACTGTCGAACACGCCGCCGCCGCTAGTGCCGTAGCTGACCGCCGCGTCGATCAGGCCGACCGGACCTCGGATTGGGACGGGCACGTCGTCGTCGCCGTCGACGATCTGGCTGACGACACCGTTCACAACGGTGCCGCGCCGGCCCCACGGGAACGATACCACCCAGACATTGTCGCCCAGATTGGCGTCCGCCTTGAACCGCACCGGCGCGACCTGCAGGCCCGAGACCTCCAGGACCGCCACGTCGGCGTCGGCGTCGACCGCCAGGATGGTCGCCTCGACACGGTCGCCGGTACGCGGCGAGACCACGTGCACCGACTGTTCGGTCGGTGGCTCCAGCAGGTGCGCCGCGGTCAGGATCAGCGCGTTGCCGTCGCCGTCGACCGCCAGCACCACACCGGACCCGGCGCGGCGGGCACCGCCGTCCCGTTCGACGAACAGCTGCACCGATGATGCCAGCGAGTCGGCGATGACGTTGCCGCGGTAATCGGTCGTGCCGGTCGTGGCGCACGCGGCCAGCACCGGCATGAAAAGACAAAGACCCACCGAAATCCGCCCCATGGCCGGCATCCCCTGCGAGACTAGACGACGTTCCGTCGCGCCCAATGTGAGAACCGAGGACGCGGTGCAACCTCGGGGATTCATGGTAAATATTGGGTTAATACCGCGGCGCCCGGCGGCCCGCGGACGGCCCGTGCAACCAGCGCCGGCTAGCCCGAACCGGCGCCCGGCGGTGGGCCGGATCGTGTGGCAAGATGCCACCGCGGCGACTCGCCTGCGGACGGTCGAGGCGACGGGGCGGTTGCCGGCATTCGGCCTCTTGAGGGATCATCGACCGGCCGCGCCACGGCAGACCATAGCCAAGGGACCGGACGCCATGTTCGAAACGCTGCTGATCGCCAACCGCGGCGAGATCGCCTGCCGGGTGATACGCACCGCGCGGCGGCTCGGCGTCCGCACCGTCGCGGTCTATTCGGCGGCCGATGCCGCGGCGTTGCATGTCGAGCTAGCCGACGAGGCGTATGCGATCGGACCCGCGCCGGCCGCCGACAGCTATCTCAGGGCCGACCGCATCCTCAATGCGGCGCGCCGCGCGGGCGCCGACGCGGTGCATCCGGGCTATGGCTTTCTGGCGGAGAACGCCGCGTTCGCCGAGGCCTGCGCGGCCGCCGGCATCACATTCGTCGGGCCGCCGCCGGCGGCTATCCGCGCGATGGGCGGCAAGAGCGAGGCCAAGGCGCTGATGGCGGCGGCCGGCGTGCCGCTGGTCCCCGGCTACCACGGCGGCGAGCAATCGCCGAAGGCGCTGGCGGCGCGCGCCCGCCGCATCGGCTTCCCCGTGCTGATCAAGGCCTCGGCCGGCGGCGGCGGCAAGGGCATGCGGGTGGTCGATCGGCCGGCCGAACTCGCCGCCGCGCTCGACGGCGCCAGGCGCGAGGCGGCCGCCGCGTTCGGCGACGACCGGGTGCTGCTGGAGCGGTATCTGGACCGGGCGCGTCACGTCGAGATCCAGGTGTTCGGCGACGGCCACGGCGCGTGCGTATACCTGTTCGAGCGCGATTGCTCGATCCAGCGGCGCCATCAGAAGGTGGTCGAGGAGGCGCCGGCGCCGGGCCTGGCGCCGACCGTGCGTCGCGCCATGGGCGAGGCCGCCGTCGCCGCCGCCCGCGCGATCGGGTATGTCGGTGCGGGCACCGTGGAGTTCCTGTTGGACACCGTCGACGACGGCGCACCGGCGTTTTATTTCATGGAGATGAACACCAGGCTGCAGGTCGAGCATCCGGTCACCGAGCTGATCACTGGGCTGGACCTGGTCGAGCTGCAGCTGCGCGTCGCCGCCGGCGCGCCGCTGCCGTTCGGCCAGGACGACCTGGCGATCGACGGCCACGCGATCGAGGTGCGACTCTATGCCGAGGACCCGGGGCAGGAGTTCCTGCCGGCGACCGGCACGCTTCGCCATTTCCGACTGCCGGCGACCGGGCCGCACGTCAGGGTCGACGGCGGGGTGCGCCAGGGCGACACGATTTCCCCCCATTACGACCCGATGATCGCCAAGCTGATCGTCTGGGACACCGACCGCGCCGCCGCGCGGCGGCGCCTGACGGCGGCGCTCGACGCCACCGAGATCGTCGGCGTGGCGACCAACGTCGCATTCTTGCGCGCGGTCGCCGGGCACCCCGCCTTCGCCGCCGCCGATCTCGACACGCGGTTCATCGAACGCCATCTCGGCGACCTGCTGCCGGCGCCGGCGCCGGCGTCGCGGCGGGTGCTGGCGATGGCGGCGCTGGGGGTGCTGGTGGAGCGCCGGCGCGCCGCGGCGGCGTCGGCCGGTCGCTCGGGCGATCGCTGGTCGCCGTGGCACGCCGCCGATGGCTGGCGCCTCAACGACGAGGCGCACGAGGTGGTGACCCTGGGCGACGGCGACACGGTCGTCGAGGTCGACGTCCAGTACCGCCGCGACGGCGGCTACCGCCTGGGCCTTCCGCGCGGGGCGGTGATCGCGCGCGGCGACCTGTCCGACGATGGTACGCTGATCGCCGACCTCGACGGCGAGCGGCACGCCGCCGGCTTCGTCCGGCACGGGCTCGAACTCACGCTTATCCTCCGCGGCGCCGATGCCGGCACCCACCGCCTGGCGCTGGTCGACCCGATCGCCGCGGCGGCCGAGGAGGACACCGCCGGGCGGCTGATCGCGCCGATGCCCGGCCGGGTCGTGGCGGTGCTGGTCGAGGCCGGGGCGGCGGTCGACAAGGGCCAGCCGCTGATCGTTCTGGAGGCGATGAAGATGGAGCACACCGTCACCGCCCCGGCGGACGGCGCCATCACCCACCTGCCGTTTGCCGCCGGAGATCAGGTCGAGGAAGGACGGGAGCTGATCGGATTCGAGCCGGCTTAGCCCGCACGCGACCCGGAGGGCGGCGCTTTCCCCCCGAGAGGGTGCGTCACGCCGCTTGCCCGATGCGATGGCATCGCGCCGCGCGGCGTTCCTGCCCTATCGGGGGGAAAGCGCCGCGCAGACCGTGGCCAGTATGAGAAATGCGGGTTAGCCACGGTGGCGCGGCGGCCGCCGTCACGCTACCGTGGCGTCTGGACCGGGGAATGCGAGGACGCCGGCGCGGCGGCGATGTGGTCATGGGTGTGCCGGAGCGGGTCAAGCTGGTCGATGTCGGACCGCGCGACGGGCTGCAGAACGAGCCCCGGGCGGTCGCGCTCGACGTCAAGATTGGATTGATCGACCGGCTCGCCACCGCCGGAATCACCACGATCGAGGCCGGCGCCTTCGTGTCGTCGAAATGGGTGCCGCAGATGGCCGACACCGCCGCCGTGCTGGCCGGTATCGACCGCCGCCCCGGCGTCAGCTATCCGGTGCTGGTGCCCAACCGGAATGGGTTCGAGGCGGCGCTGGCGGCGGGCGTGGGCCGGGTCGGCGGGCTCGACGAGATCGCCGTATTCGGCGCCGTCAGCGAGACTTTCTCGCGCCGCAACATCAACTGTTCGATCGCCGAGAGCCTGGACCGCTTCGCCCCGGTCGCCGCCGCTGCGCGGGACCGCGGCATCCGCGTTCGCGGCTATTTGTCGTGCGTGCTGGGCTGCCCCTACGAGGGGGCTGTCGCACCCGATCGCGTGGCCCGGGTGGCCGCCCGCCTGGCGGCACTCGGCTGCGACGAGCTTTCGCTCGGTGACACCATCGGCACCGGCACCCCGGGCAAGGCGCGGGCGATGATCGAGGCGGTGGCCGCCGAGGTGCCGCGCGAGCGGCTGGCGGTGCATTTCCACGACACCTACGGACAGGCGCTCGCCAACATCTACGCCGCGCTTGAAGCGGGCATCGCCATCGTCGATTCGGCGGTCGCCGGCCTCGGCGGATGTCCCTACGCCAAGGGGGCGACCGGCAACGTCGCCACCGAGGACGTGCTGTATTTGCTCGACGGGCTGGGCATCGAGACCGGCGTGGCAATGGACGGTCTGCTCACGGCGAGCCGCTTCATCGCCCAGGCGCTCGGCCGGCCGCCAGCGTCGAAGGCGGCGCTGGCGCTGACCACCGGCGCCGCGTCCTGAGCGGGCGGGTTGCCGCCGCCTTGCTCCCGGCGCCGCCGCTTCCGTCGCACCGGACCGCGTCCGCCATGCACGTCCATCTGTTGAAGACCGCGGTCGGCGTCGCCGGCATCGACCATTTGCGGGCGGTCAGCAGGACAGACGGGCGACCCGGCAGGGCCCGCGACGTGGTGCTGGGCTCCAATCGCTTCAAACCGCGCCGCGGCGGCGAGGTCATTGCCGGCGGGTCGATCTACTGGATCATCAAGCGGCAGATCCGCGTGCGTCAGCACATCCTCGGACCGGCCGACGCGGTGGACGACGAGGGCCGGTGCCACGCGGGCCGATCCATGGCTGGCGGTCCCTGGCGGCGGCCGGGGCCCCGGCCGACCTTGACGCCGGCGGCGGCGCCGCGTTGCCGTCGCACCTGACGCCGGCGCCGCGTAGCCTCGGGCTGCTGTAGGCGCGGGGATCGGCGGAAGGGTAGGTTGCAATCGAACCAGCCTGGAAATCTAAGGCTGGACAGGGCCGGATCGCCCTCGTATATACGGGCCTGCGATCCTGCGGGCACGGGCGCGACGGCGGAATGTACCGGACACGGCTTTCCGTTGCCAGCGACCGGTGGGATCGGTAAGATCAAAAATTCTGTAGCGGCGCGGGCCGGGCCCTCACGGGATGGCACGACGGCGCGGTTCGGACCAGCGCCACGTCGGCCAGGATGCCGAGGTGATGGCGGCGTTTAAAAAAAATTCCCGGACCGTCTGGCGAAGATCGTAGCGACACTTCCACCCGACACGGATATCGAG
>JAZFQW010000028.1:0-2196 GCA_036445335.1 Alphaproteobacteria bacterium
GCACTAAGGAAATTTGGTTAGTATTCATATATTTCGTAATTGCCAATATCGCGGCTTGTTTGTTGAATTTGGTTTTTGCTACGCGGGCCCGGGATTTGATGCAAGCGCTGATTGCCCGGCTTCTCTGCCTCGTCGGTTGGCACGACTTCAAGATCATCGAGGTGAGCTTCGGTTTCGGCCCCTCGGGAGGCGTCGAAAAGGTGCAGTGCCGGCGCTGCGGCCTGGTCACCACCCGGCCGGGCGACACCGGGTGACTGGACAATGCTTTAGGCGCGGGTGGCGAAGCTGAAGGTGATCTGACCGACCCGCGGGCGGCGCGCGTCGTGCTCGGCGACGAAGGCTTCGAGCGTGCCGGCGCGGTCGAGCTCGCGAACCCGCGCTTGCGCCCGCGCCAGCTCGTCGTCATCGGCGAGCGTCCATATCGAATCGCCGTCCCGCCACTCTTGGCTCAGCGGACCGCGGCCGTCGAAATAGGCGGCGCCCTGGCACACCGCGTCCATCGGCACGAAGTCGCCGCGATGTACGAGGCCGGCGTCCGCCATCGCTCGGCGCAGCACCTCGAGCGGTACGAACCGGCGGCACATGGATTCGGCGGCTCGCGGAACCAGCTGGCGATACCAATAGCCGTCGCGCAGCTGCTGGTGGCTGCAGCTGTTGATCAACAGCGCGCCGCCGCGGCGCAGCACCCGCGCGCACTCGCCGATGACCCGCCGATGCGCCGGGAAATCCTCCGCCGCGGAGTCGTCGAGATGGTGCAGCACCTGATTGATCATCACCGCGTCGAAGCTTTCGGCCGCAAACGGCAGCGCCGCGATCGATCCCTGATGAAAGCCGACGCGCGCCGCCGCCGCTTGGTCCCGCAGCTTCGCCCGCGCCACCTCGACCATGCCGCGGCTCATGTCGATCGCCGCGACCCGGCCGACGCGATCGACGATGGCGCGCGTGTAGGCGCCGGTGCCGCAGCCGGCGTCGAGCACCACCAGCTCATGCAGCGGTTTTCGCTGTCCGGCCAGGCAGCCGAGGATGATCTCGCCACCGACGGGCACCCGCGTATGGTCGTAATGGCGGCTGCTCCGGTCGTAATTTTCGTAGGCGCTCATAGGCTCGCATGATGGCACCGATCGGCGCCCGGCGCACCCGGACAATGGCCGGGTTGCGCCAACTCGCGGACCGGGGGAAAATCGACGCGCGTGCCCCGGCCAACCTCTCGCCGCGATCGGGTCGAAACCATGGACAAGGCAAGCGAGCGCTTCATACACGTCGGCAGCATCGAGGAATTGAAGGCCAAGGGCCGGATGGTGGTCGCCGGCAAGCGCTGTCCGCTGCTGGTAATCTACGACAACGGCAAGGTCCACGCCCTGGACAACCGCTGCCCGCATCTCGGATTCCCGCTGCACCGCGGCAGCATCCGCGACGGCATTCTCACCTGCCACTGGCACCACGCCCGCTTCGACCTGATAAGCGGCGGAACCTTCGATCTGTGGGCCGACGACGTGCCGACCTGCGAGGTGCGGGTGGCCGACGGCGAGGTCTGGGTGGCCGGCGAATGCCGCCGTCCCGACCAGGCGGCGCATTGGCGTCGGCGGCTTCGCGACGGCATGGGCCACGACCTCGACCTGGTGATCTGCAAGGCGGTGCTGGGGCTGCGCGCGGCCGGGCTGGAGGACCGCGAGATGGTGCGCGAGGCCGCCCTGTTCGGCGCCCGCAACCGGGACGGCTGGGGCGTCGGGCTGACCGTCCTCACGGCGCTCGCCAACCTGCTGCCGAGGCTGCCCGAGGCCGAGGGCTATCTGGCGCTCTACAAGGGCATCCGGCGGGTGGCCTCGGATTGCGCCGGCGCGGTGCCGCGCCGCGACCGCCACCGGCTCGGCGACGGCGCCCCGCCCCTGGATACCCTGAAACAGTGGCTTCGGCACTGGACCCTGGTCCGCCACCGCGACGCCGCGGAACGCACGTTGCTCCCCGCCATCGGCGCCGGCGCCGGTCCGCCGGCGTTGGCCGATCTGTTGCTGACGGCGGTCACCGACCGGGCCTATGCCGACGGCGGACACGCGCTCGATTTCATCAACAAGGCCTTCGAGTGCCTCGACCTGATCGGCTGGGAACATGCCGAGGCGGTGCTGCCGACGGTGGTCGGACAGATGGTCACGGCCAGTGGCCGCGAGGAATCGAACGCTTGGCGGCACCCGGTGGACC
>JAZFQW010000029.1:0-3814 GCA_036445335.1 Alphaproteobacteria bacterium
GAGAACCTCAAGCTGACCAAGCGACTCGGCGAGATCGTCCTGCAGATCTGACCACCGCGCGCGACCCGCGGCGCCGGTGCGGCCGCTCGACTTTGTCGCGGGGTCCGTCGAGCGCCGAAGGTGCGGGCAAGGCCGGCCGTGCGCCTGCCTCGGCCGCGGGCCGGCTCGTGCGGGGGCTCGCCGCCTCCGCCGAGCGTAAATATCGTGGCCGAATCGTGGCCTTTCCGATCGCAGACACCCCATTATTGTCGAATATTCGAATTCATTGTGAAATTGTGGTCAAATATTGTCGAAATGGTCATGAATATTCCCTGATTCGTAGCTGCGATAACGAAATTTAAACGGCATTGCGCTCAATACTCCGGTCCGATGGGAGGCGGCCCCGCGGCAAGGAATGCCTCGGAAATTCTCATCCACAGCCCGGGGTTACGGCCTGCTTCCGCGCCGTCGGTCGATGCTTCGGCGCCCCGGCACACGATTGGAAAGGAAACGGCCATGACTGTGCGTGTTCTGCTTGTGTCGGCCTGTCTGGCGCTCACCGCCTGTGGCAATGTTACCTACCATCGCGGCCACCACGCGCCGGGGAACGTGGTCATCAACGTGCCGCCGAACGCGATCCGCATACGCGAGGGCTACTACATGGTCCCGCTGCCGCAGCCGGTGCAGGGCTGCCCCGCCTTTCGTGCGCATTCGACCATCGGCATGGTGCCGCAGACGATCTATTTCCGCACCGCCGACGGCCGTTTCGTGATCGGCCGGCCGGTGAACTGCACCACGGTCGTCATCGCGCCGCCTCCCGGCCACGTTCCGCCCGGCTGGGTCGGCAACCCCGGCCGCGGACCGGCGGTCGGCGGCAACCCGGCAGGCCACGGCCACGTTCCGCCCGGCTGGTTCGGCAACCCCGGCCGCGGACCGGATGTCGCCAGCAGACCGCCGGGCCACGGCCAACTTCCGCCGGGCTGGGTCGGCAACCCCGGCCGCGGCCCCGATGTCGGCGTCAATCCGCCGGGCCATGGCGGCCAGGTCGTGATCGTGCCACCCACGCCGCAGCGCGGGCCGGGCGTGCCCGGCAACGCCGGCGGCGGACACGGACTCGCCAACGGCCCGCACGGCGCGCCGGTGCTGCCCGCCAACCCGAACCGCGGACAGAACGCGGCCGGCGGCCATGGGTCGCAGCTCGCCGGTGGCGTGCCGCCGACGCTGATCTTGCCCGGCCACAACGGCCAGGGCAGTAACGGCAACCACGGTATTGGCAATGCCGGCCGCGCCCCCGTGGTGCCCGCCAACAGCGGCCACGGCCCCCAAGTCGCCGCCAACCCGGCTCCCGCGCTGCCTCTGCCCGGCAACAGTGGCCAGGTCGGCAACGGAAATCGCGGCGGCAATTCCGCCCGCTCGCCCCAGGCGACCGGTGGACCCGCGGTGCCCGGCAACGCCGTCCGGGTGCGCGACGGCTATTACATGGTGCCGGTCGGCCAGAGGGGCGGCTGCACCGCATACCGGCCGCTGTCGACCACTGGCTCGGCGTCCGGGGGCACCTTCTACCGCGCCGCGGACGGCAGCTTCGTGCAGGACCGGCGCCAGGCCGCCTGCAACTGACGCCCCGCGCTACACCATGCCTCGGCGACGGCGCACCGCTCCGGCAGTGCGCCGTTCGTCGTCACCGCCCATCGATCTTTCCTCGCGCGATTAGACGACGCCCATTACCGTCGATTTAGTCAAATACTTTGACTGGCCCGCACCTCTCATAATGGCCGCGTCTCGGCGCGGCACCCACGACACCTCGGGTTTCTGGTGACGTCGTGGTGAACACCCTTGCCGTGGCGCGGGTTGGTGGAATCAGATCGGGTTGCCGGCCAGCAATTGCCTGAGATATTCGACATTGGCCTGGGCGCCGGGCATGTGCGGGTTGATCTCCAGCGCCGCTTCGAAGGCGGCCAGCGCCTGCTCCGGCTCCTCCAACTCGATATAGACCAGCCCCAGGCCCGACAGCGCACCGAAATGGCGCGGCTCGCGCGCCAGCGTCTCCCGAATGTCGATCACCGAGCCGGGGTAGTCGCCGGCCAGATAGCGCACCGTGGCGCGCCGGTTCCAGCCTTCGGCGAAGTCGGGCGCCAGTTCGGTGACGCGGCTGAACAGCCGGTCCGCCCGGTCAAAGTCGGCCCGGTTCATCGCGGCGCCGCCCTGGCGCATCAACCGGCCGATCTCGTCGTCGCCGCCGTCGTAGGAATGCCAGATGTTCCAGATCAGCGCTTCGACGACCCGCGCCTCGCCCGGGTCGTCGGCCGTCAGCAGCCGCTCGAACAGCTGCTCCAGTCGCGGGTCGTCCTGCCCGGCACCGGCACCGGCGGCGCAGGCCAGGGACAAGACGGCGGCGATGATCCAGCGGTACATGGGACGATTATGCTGACTTGGTTCGTGGCGGCAAGCCAAAGTCGATCACTTTTGCGGCGGTATCGCGGCGGACGGTCGCAGGTTGACGCAATCGCCGATCCGCTTGCGGTCCGACGGTACCGGGGTCAGGCGTGCATTTTGGCGAATGCCAATAAGTAGGCGAGCGTTTGCGCCCGGCATGAATGCAATACTGCAAGCCTGGCGACGGTTCCATGATGCAAGCCTGACCGCAATGCGAGCGGGGGTGCGATTGGCCGATCTTCGGGTCACCGTGTTCGGCGGTTCGGGCCCGGCGACGCGTTCTTGAGCGCGTTGGCCTCGATTGCCAGGATCGCACCGGTCGTGCCGCTGTTCGGCCGCGGTCTGACCCGGCTGCAGCCGGTCTTTGTCGGCAACGCCGCCGCCGCCGCCAACGCGCTGACCGATCCGGCGGCACAAGGCGCGGTCTACGAGCTCGGCGGCCCGCGGGTCTACACCTACCGGGCGCTCGTCGAGCTGGTGTTGCGGCACACAAGGCGCCGGCGGCTGCTGGTCCCGGTGCCGTTCGCCGTCTGGGACGGCCTGGCGCGGGCGTTGTCGGTTCTGCCCAACCCGCCGCTCACGCGCGATGCGGTGGTCCTGGTCCGGCGCGACAACGTTGTCGGCGACACGGCGCCGACCCTCGCCGACCTGAACATCGACCCTACCGCCATCGAGACCGTGCTGCCGAGGTACCTCTAGCCCGCACGTCTCACACTGGCCGCGGCCACTGTGAGACGTGCGGGCTAAATCGCGTCGCCCCTGCGTTCGCGAAGGCGGGCGGCGCTGCCCTGGGCGCTCGGCAGGCGCGGGTTGATCGCCAGGGCGGCCTCGAACGCCGCCAGCGCCCGCGCTGGCCGGTCGAGCGCGATAAAGCAGTCGCCGAGCCGCGACAGCGCCGCGAAATGCCGCGGCTCCAACTCCAGCGCCATCTCGCTGTCGGCGATCGACCCGGCGAAATCGCCCAGGGTGTAGCGCACCGCGGCGCGGCCGTTCCAGCCCTCGGCGAATTCGGGCGCGCGGCTGATCACGCCGCCGAAGAGGATCTCCGCCGAGCGATATTCGGTGCGGCGGATCGCGCGCAGGCCACGGTTGAAGAATTCGGTGACGTCGTAGTCGTCGCCGGTGTAGACGCGCCAGATCTCCCAGATCGTGACCTCGATCAACGCCGCCTCGCGCGCGTCGCCGGCGATACCCAGGCGGTCGAACAGCTCGTCCACGCGGACGTCGCGCTGGTCCGCCGCGGCCGGGCCGGTGGCGACGATCAGCAGGACGATCAGCGGTGACATCCAGCGGCGCATCGCCGGACTAATACCAAAGATCGCTGATAGTGACCCATTTGATGGCGCGCGGCGGCCCGCCGGGCAGGCGCGGTCCGCGGCGCGATGCAGCCGCATCGGGCAAG
>JAZFQW010000030.1:0-7294 GCA_036445335.1 Alphaproteobacteria bacterium
ATTCCACGACACCTATTACGTGGACGCCCATTTCCACAACGTGCTGAGCATGGGAGCGGTGTTCGCGATCTTCGCAGGCTGGAACTACTGGATCGGCAAGATGAGTGGTCGCCAGTACCCCGAGACACTGGGTAAGTGGCATTTCTGGATCACCTTCATCGGTGTCAACCTGCTGTTCTTCCCGCAGCACTTCCTGGGGCTGCAGGGCATGCCGCGGCGCGTCCCGGACTATCCGGACGCCTTCGCGCCATGGAACCTGGTGTCGTCCATCGGTGCCTACGTCGCGATCGCCGGCACCGTGCTGTTCGTGTACATCGCCTTTCGCACGCTGTTCGCCGGCAAGCCGGTGGAGGCGAATTACTGGGGCGACGGCGCGACGACTCTGGAATGGTCCTTGAGCTCGCCGCCGCCGTTCCACCAACACCTGGTCTTGCCGCACGTCAAATGACCGATCTCCGCCTAGCGAACAAAAAACGCCGGCCACGCGATAGGCGGCGCCAACCGGGCCGGGGGGGCGACGGCCGATGACGGACTTTGCGCTCCAGGCGCGGTCCGCCGCCACGCCATCGCTCGCGACGTGGCGCGACTATGTCGCGCTGCTGAAGCCGCGGGTGATGTCGCTGGTGGTGTTCACCGCGCTCGCCGGCCTGGTGGTGGCGCCCGGCGCCATCCATCCGGTGCTGGGGCTGACGGCGATCCTCTGCGTGGCGGTCGGGTCCGGCGCCTCGGGCGCAATCAATATGTGGTACGACCGCGATATCGACGCCCTGATGACCCGGACGCGGGCGCGGCCGATACCGGGTGGCCGCGTCGGCCCGGAGGACGCGCTGGCGTTCGGCGTGTTCCTGGCGGCGACCGCCGTGGTGACGATGTGCCTCGCGGTCAATTGGGTTGCCGGGGCGCTGCTGGCACTCGCCATCCTGTTCTATGTGTTCGTCTACACCGTCTGGCTGAAGCGCCGGACGCCGCAGAACATCGTGATCGGCGGCGCCGCCGGGGCGTTTCCGCCGCTGATCGGCTGGGCCGCGGTCACCGGCGATATCGGCGTCGCGCCGCTGCTGCTGTTCGCCATCATCTTCGTCTGGACGCCGCCGCATTTCTGGGCGCTGGCGCTGTACCGCAGCGCCGACTACCGGAAGGCCGGCGTGCCGATGCTGCCGGTCGTCGCCGGGGCGCGCGAGACCAAGCGGCAGATGCTGATCTACACGGCGCTGCTGGTGCCGCTGGCCGCCGCGCCGGCCGCGGTCGGAGTTGCCGGATCGGCCTACGCGATCGGAGCGCTGGGCCTGGGCGCGATGTTCCTGGTCTGCGCCGTGCGGGTCTGGCGCGAGGACGACGCCGCGTCCGGGCACCGCGCCGCGCGGACGATGTTCGGCTATTCGATCTTCTACCTGTTCGCGCTGTTCGCGCTGATGATCATCGACCGGGTGGCCTGACATGATCGACGACGACGGGCATGAGGCCCAGCGCCGGCTGCGCGGCAGGAACCTGGCGGTGCTGGTCGCCCTGCTGGCCTTCGTGGTGCTGTTCTACCTGGTCTCGATCGTCAAGATGATGGACCAGTGATGGCGACCGGCGATCGCAACCGGCGCAACGGCGTGGTGCTCGTCGCATTGTTCGCTGTGGTCTTCGCCATGGTCGGGCTGAGCTACGCCGCGGTGCCGCTGTATTCGCTGTTCTGCCGAGTCACCGGATTTGGCGGCACGACGCAGGTCGCCGACCGGGTCGCCGACGAGGTGCTGGACCGCACCGTCAGGGTGCGCTTCACCGCCGATGTCGACCGCGGCCTGCCGTGGGCCTTCGCACCGGAGACCCGCGAGATCGAACTGCGCATCGGCGAACCGGGCCTGGTGTATTACGAAGCGGAGAACCTGGGCGCCACGGCGACCGCAGGCGCCGCGGTCTACAACGTCGTTCCGGCGAAGGCCGGCGTCTATTTCTACAAAGTGCAGTGCTTCTGCTTCGACGACCAGACGCTGGCGCCCGGTCAGCGCGCCAGACTGGCGGTCTATTTCTACGTCGACCCGGCGATGGCCGACGATCCCGGCCTGGACGAGGTGCGTACGATCACACTTTCCTATACCTTCTTCCGGTCGCAGTCCGACGTGCCGGACGACGCGATCGAGGGCTACGACAACGCCGTCGAACAGGCGATGGCGTCCAACCCGGCAACGGCGATGCCGGCCCGCTAGATGGGCCGGTCGGAAGTCGAGAGGTCCTGAGAGCATGAGCGAGACAACCGCCACCGAGGCGCCAGCGGAGACCGCGCCCGCGGCCGGCCAGCCGCATCCCTATCACCTGGTCGACCCCAGCCCGTGGCCGTTGCTGGGCGCGACCGCCGCCGGGATGATGGCACTGGGCGGCGTGGTGTTCCTGCACGGCGGCGGCGCCTGGCTGCTGATCGTCGGCGCGCTCAGCGTCGCGATGGTGATGGCCGCGTGGTGGCGCGACATCATCATCGAGGCATTCGTGCAGAGGGCCCATTCGGCCATCACCAAGCTCGGCCTGCGCTACGGCATGATACTGTTCATCGCGTCAGAGGTGATGTTCTTCTCGGCGTTCTTCTGGGCATATTTCGACGCCTGGCTGTTCCCCAAGGCGGCGACCGGCTTCGTCTGGCCGCCGGAAGGCATCCACTTCGTCGGCCCGATACCGCTGCCGTTCCTGATGACCATGGTGCTGCTGCTGTCCGGCTGCACGGTCACGTTCGCGCACCACGCGTTGCAGCAGGGCCACCAGAAGGAGGCGGTCACGCAGCTCGCCGTCACCGTCGGTCTGGGCGTCCTGTTCACGGCGCTTCAGGCGTACGAATACGTTCACGCGTCGTTCGGCTTCGGCGACGGCATCTATCCGTCGGCGTTCTACATGGCGACCGGGTTCCACGGCTTCCACGTGTTGATCGGAACGGTGTTCCTGGCGGTCTGCTGGTGGCGCATGGCCAAGGGCCACTTCACCCCGGACAGCCATTTCGGCTTCGAGGCGGCGGCGTGGTACTGGCACTTCGTCGACGTCGTCTGGCTGTTCCTGTTCAGCTTCATCTATTTCTTCAGCACCCTCGGGGCGCCAGGCGGCGGGAACTGACTGCCGAAGCCGTCTTGGCGACGGACCATGCGCCGGTGCCGCCGCTGAGGGCGGCATTGGGGTGCCGCTGCCCGCGCTGCGGCGCGGGCCGGCTGTTCCGGGGCTATCTCACCGTGGTCGACCATTGCGACCGCTGCGGACTGGCGTTGGCCGAGAACGACAGCGGCGACGGCCCCGCGGTGTTCCTGATCTTCATCATCGGCGCCCTTGCCGTGCCGCTGGCGCTGTGGATCGAGGCGACCTTCACGCCGCCGGTCTGGGTGCACGCGCTGACCTCGGGCGGGTTCGTGCTCGGGCTTGCGGCGGTGCTGCTGCGGCCGGCGAAGGCATACGTCGTGGCCTTGCAATACCGGCATCGACCGGAAGAATTCGGAGATGAAGACTGATCTTCGCGGCTGGCGCTTTCGCCCGACATTGTGGCCGACCCTTATCGCCGCTCCGGCGGTCTGCATTCTGATCGGCCTCGGCCTGTGGCAGCTCGACCGCCTGGAGTGGAAGACCGGCCTGCTGGCGCGCATCGCCGCCAGCATGGCGGTGGCGGCGGTGGACATGCCGGCCGCCTTCGCCGACCCGCCGGCGTGGGACTATCGCCGGGTCCGCATCGAGGGGGTCTACCTGCACGACCGCGAGCTGTATCTGACCGCGCGCACCCATCGCGGTCGCGCCGGCGGCCACGTGATCGCGCCGCTGCGGCGGACCGACGGCGCGGCCGCCGGGCAGGTCATCCTGGTCGACCGCGGCTGGGTGCCCGACGACCGGCGCGACCCGGCGACGCGGACCGGCGGCCAACCCGCCGGCACCGTCACCGTCGAAGGGGTGCTGCGCCGTCCGCCGGAGCGGGGCTGGCTGCAGCCGGACAACCAGCCGGCCGACAATCTGTGGTTCTGGGTCGACCTGCCGGCGATGGCCGCCGCAGCCGGCTTACCGACCGCGCCCGCGCTGATCCTCGAGGCCGTGGCGGACGCCCCCGGAGAGGCCCTGCCGGTCGGCGGCCAGACCCGCGTCGCGCTGCCCAACGACCATCTGCAATACGCCTTGACCTGGTTCGCCTTGGCGGCGGCGCTGGCGGCGATCTATGGTCTCTACCACCTGCGCCGGCCGCCCGACCGGACCCCCGACCCGACGACTTGAACGGACCCTTCGCCATGTCGGCCTACCAACAGCTCGAGCGGCGGTTCGCCCGTATCTCCAGCCTCGACAACGCGCTGGGCATCCTGCAATGGGACCAGGAGACCATGATGCCCGACGGCGCCGCCGATGGACGGGCCGAGACCGTGGCGGCGCTGACCGTGATGCGACACGAGCTGCTGGTCGACCCGGCGGTCGGCGACGGGCTCGGCGAGGCCGACGGCGACGCCGCCCTCGACCGCTGGCGGCGGGCCAACCTGCGCGAGATGCGGCGGATCTGGCTGCACGCCAAGGCGGTGCCGGCGGACCTGGTGGAGGCCAACGCGAAGGCAGTGTCCAAATCCGAGATGACGTGGCGCACCGCCCGCCGCGACAGCGATTTCGCCGCGCTGCTGCCCGCCCTCGGCGAGGTGCTGACGCTGCAACGGCGGATCGCCGCCTGCAAGGCCGAAGCGCTGGGGCTTTCGCCCTACGACGCGCTGCTCGACGAGTGGGAGCCGGGTGGCCGGTCGGCCGACATCGACCGTGTGTTCGACGACCTGGCCGGGTTCCTGCCCGGCTTCATCGAGGCGGCGCTGGACCGCCAGGCCCGCCGCCCCGCGGTAAGGCGGCCCGACGGCCCGTTCCCGAGCGCCGTCCAGCGCGAGCTTGGCCACACCCTGATGGCGGCGGTCGGCTTCGACTTCGACCGCGGCCGCCTGGACGTCAGCCTCCACCCGTTCTGTGGCGGCGCCGAC
Source organism: Alphaproteobacteria bacterium (assembly GCA_036445335.1). Taxonomy (GTDB): domain Bacteria; phylum Pseudomonadota; class Alphaproteobacteria; order DSM-16000; family Inquilinaceae; genus JAZFQW01. The sequence goes on from JAZFQW010000030.1 coordinate 4,947, forward strand.
AACGACGTGCGCATCACCACCCGCTATGACGAGGACGACTTCACCAAGGCGCTGATGGGCGTGCTGCACGAGACCGGCCACGCGATGTACGAGCAGGGTCGGCCGGCGGATTGGTTGTACCAGCCGGTCGGCGCCGCCCGCGGCATGGCCATGCACGAGAGCCAGTCGCTGATCGTCGAGATGCAGGCGTGCCGCAGCCGCGCGTTCATCGACTACGCCGCGCCGCTGTTGCGCAAGGCGTTCGGCGGCGACGGTCCGGCCTGGGAGGCCGACAACCTGTACCGGCTGTACACCACGGTCGAACGCGGGCTGATCCGCGTCGATGCCGACGAGGTGACCTATCCGGCGCACGTCGTCCTGCGCTATCGGCTGGAGACGGCGATGATCGCCGGCGATCTCGCCCTGGCCGACCTGCCGGCGGCGTGGAACGACGCGATGCGCGACCTGGTCGGCGTCGTGCCGCCAGACGACGCCCACGGATGTCTGCAGGACATCCACTGGCCGGGCGGGGCGTGGGCCTATTTCCCGACCTATACGCTGGGCGCGATGACCGCGGCGCAGCTGTTCGACGCCGCCGCCACGGCCGAGCCCGACCTGCTGCCGGGGCTGGCCCGCGGCGATTTCGCGCCGCTGATGGGCTGGCTGAGGACCCAGATCCACGCCAAGGGCTCGCTGTCGAGCGCCGAGGAGCTGCTGACCGAGGCGACCGGCCGTCCGCTCGACGCCGCGGTTTTCAAGCAACACCTGCAACGCCGCTACCTGGACGGTTGAGGGCACGCCGCCGACCCCGACCAACACGCCCGCCGCGCTGCGATACCTAAAGGCAGGATGAGAATGCAGGCTAAACGGCGGTCGTCGGCGATCTCCACGCGGGCGGCCGGCACGCAGTTCCGACCATAACGAACACGTGATCGCCAATCGGCATCCGTTCGTCGGGCTCGCCCGTATTTCCTCCCATTGAGTGCGAACCATACGCCTTTCACGTCGTGCAGGCCGGAGAGTGATGGGGCGAGGGCGCTTGCGTCCGAACCCTGTCGGCGGACTGCGCGCAGACGGTTCGCACCGCTCAACAGAGGAATGAAGTCATGAAGGATATGTTCAAGAATGCCCTGACCACGGTTGCCGTCGCCTCGGCAATCGCCTTTGCCGCACCGGCGCAGGCCGACGTGATGGTGGGCGGCCGCTCGATGCTGCCGTCGATGGACATCATCGACAACGCCGTCAATTCCGCCGACCACACCACGCTGGTCGCCGCCGTCCAGGCCGCCGGGCTGGTCGAGACTCTCAAGGGCGAGGGCCCGTTCACCGTCTTCGCGCCGACCAACGCCGCGTTCGCGGAACTGCCGGACGGCACGGTCGAGACGCTGCTGATGGACGATCACAAGGACCAGCTGATCGGCATCCTGACCTACCACGTCGTGCCCGGCCGGCTCGACTCCGGCGCCCTTCGCCAGCTCGTTGCGGCGAACGGTGGCGAGGTCGAAATCGCCACGGTGAACGGCGCCACTCTGACGGTCACCGCCAACGGCCCGACCAACGTCGTCATCGCCGACCAGCACGGCAATGCCGCCAACATCTCGACCTACGACGTGATCCAGTCGAACGGGGTCATCCACGTGGTCGACCAGGTGCTGCTGCCGAACTGACCGGCAAATGACCAGGAGGGGACGGCCGTGCCGGCCCCTCCCGGCATCCGTCCGCGAAGCCGCCTCGACGGGCAACGCATCTTCAAGAAAGGCCGGAAAATGACCGATACGGACCGCATCCGGACCGTCCGGCGTCGTTTTGGGAGCGCCTGGTTCCCGCCGAATACGGCTTCTGGGGCAACGTCAACCCGGACGTGCCGCACCCGCGCTGGAGGCCCGCACTTCTCATACTGGCCACTGTCTATGCGGCGCTGTCCCCCCGACAGGGCAGGAACGCCGCGCGGCGCGATGCTTATCCATCGGCCAAGCGGCGTGACGCACCCTGCCGGGGGGACAGCGCCGCCCTGCGGGTCGCGCCCGGGCGGCCCGCCCGCTGCGTCGAAGGCCTCGACCATCGCCATCGTCCGCTTTCCTGGACTCGGCATGAGCCGTCATCGCCACGTCGCCGCGGCGGCGCGCAGGAAGTTGCCGCCCAGGATGGCGCGGATGTCGCCCGCGGCGTAGCCCATGGCCAGCAGCCCCGCGGTGATCTCGGGCAGCTGCTCCGGGCCGGCGAAGCGCAGCTCGTCGAAATCGTAGCCGGCGTCTTCGGGACACCAGTAGGCCGGATCGACGTCGGCCGGCACTTCGTCGCCGACCGCTTCGTAGGAATAGTCGATGCCGATCCCGACATGGCGCGGGCCGGCCCGCAGGGTGACATAG
>JAZFQW010000031.1:0-2610 GCA_036445335.1 Alphaproteobacteria bacterium
AGGTAGTCGTCCGGCGCCAGGCTATGGGCGAGGCGGGTCGAGCCGCGCAAATCGCTGTACCAGATCACGGCATGGATGGTCTCCCGGTCGCCGCGCATGATATGGCCGGACAGCACCCGGCGCCCAGTGTTGCGCCCGAGATAGGTGGTGACGATGTTTTCGGCGATCTGCTCCTTGATCGTCACCTTGCACGCCACCGCCAGTCGGCTCTGGATGCGCATGAGCGATCGGATGTCGCGCTCGCTGAAACCGGACGGCCGGTCGGTGGTCCACGAGCCGATGATGCCGTCGGTCCCGGCCTCGTTGAACGCCACGAGATAGGCCAGGTAGTCGGTTGCCCCCTCGTCGCGGAATTCCTCGAGCACCGGAAAATCCAGCATCGCCTCCTCGCCGGTCAAGCGCCGGCGCAGAAACGGAATGCGGTTTTCGATCATGTAGAAGTGGGGGCTCTGGCGGAGTGGGTTCGGCGCGTCGCCGGGCCGGTGCTCGAAGCCGACGGTCTTGATGCCCGAGTCCCGGCGCCAGGTGTGCGACATGGCCTCGAACAGGGGATGCAGGGTACGGAACGACACGTTGCCGCGCCACAGCGGGATGCCCGCCGCCGCCAGGCGCGTGCAGCAGCCCGCGACCAGCTCTTCGAGCCCGGCCTCGGGCACCAGCGCCTGGGCCATCAGCCAGTCGGCGACATTGTCGATCAGGCTGTCGCTGGCGCTCGGCCGCAGGGATTCGCTCTGCATGGCGTGGTCTCCTGTGGGACGGCGCACATTCTAGCACGCTGGGATTTCGAGCGCATCCGGCGTGACGCGCATGCCCTTGTGCGTCAGCGCACGTCTCGAAGTCGAAATCGTGGCTGACCGCGCCGGGCGGCGCGTCAAAATCCGAACATGTGGTCGAGGGAGAAGGCTTCGCCGCCCTCGGCAACGAGCCCGTGATAGCCGAACAGGCGGCAAGTGGTGTCGCGCACCATGACGTAGCCGCCCTCGCCGGCTTGGGCGAGCTCGTCAGCGGTGAAGGTCTCGCCCGCATGCCAGAGGAGCGAGCCGCCGCACGGGATTGCCACCTCGCGCGCCGCCACCTCGCCGCCGCCGCCGTCATGCAGCGCCAGGGTGGTGGTCGAGGCGGCGTGCCACGGCGTTGAGGCCGGGTAGATCAGGTGGCAGAATGTATCTGCGGCAATCCCGGTGCCCAGGCGCAGATACAGCCGCGTCGACAGGCCCGGCGCGCGCCCGGAATAGGACTGGGGCTCGCCTCGGTAGGACAGCACCGAGTTGAACATGTGGGCTCCGAAGCTGGTCTCGGCGGCGTGGCCGGTCTTTCGATCCTGATAGCGAAAGATCGCGTGCAGCCAGCCGTCGGCCTCGCCGCCGTCGGCGAAGTCGTAGGTGAGCTCGACATGACCGAAGCCGCCAGCGAGGCTGCCGTCGTCGGCCAGCAGCTCGTCCAGCTCCAGGGCGGCAATGTGGGCGCGCGCGAGGCAGCCGAAGCGGTGACGCGCGACCTCGCGTCCGTCGCGGTCAAAGATGGTCGCTGCCACCGGCAGGGTCGCCTGGCTGGTCGCCATCGGCGTCGGCAGCACGCTGGTGCGGAAATCTTTCGGCGGCAGCACCGGCGCCGGCAGGACAAAGCCCTTGCCCATCAGGTTGCCGATCTCAGGGATCCTGGGATCTGGCGCGAGGTCGGTGCGCTCGACGTTCACATGGGCGATGCGCGAGCGCCGGCCGCTGGCCGCGATCTCGTAGCGCGGGCGCACGAAATGCTTGCCGGCGCGGACCTCGATCTGCTGCGGCCAACGCGCCGCCGGCAGCAGCGAGGCGACATCGAGCGGATAGCTGGCGAAGGCCGGGATCGGCTCCTGCAGCCAGGCGACCTCGTCCGCGCCCATCAGGTTGAGGCCGACACCGCCGACCGGAATCGGGCAGGGGTGGCTGTTCTGCAGCCACAGCGTCACCGTCTCGCCCTCGCCGGGCGCCGGCAGGCCGGCATAGCGGTCGGCCGGCCAGGCGTTGGCGTCATGAGTGCAGGAGAGCACGTCGCCGTCGTCGCCATAGGTGTCGAGGACGTACTTGACCACGTCATGGCCGCGGGCGCCGATGACATGCAGGAACAGCTGGCCGGTGAATTCGTCGAGGCCGAAGCGCCGGCGCACGGCACGGCTGTCGATCGCCACCCCCGCTGGCGCGGCGAGCAGGGGCTCCTCCCAGCTCGCCAACGTTTCGCCGTCGCCGCCGATCAGCTGCAACCACAGGCGCACGTCGGTGGCGCCGTAGCCGTGCCAGTAGTTCGCCGTCGCCAGGCGCGTGTGCCGGCCTCCGGCGTCGCGGAAGAACGCGAAGTTGGTGGCGAAGTTGAGCGGGTCGAGATAGGCGCGCCGGCTGGTGAGCATGGTCGGATCGAGCCGCATGTCGTCCAGGCTCGTGGCCGTCGCGCCCACGGGCAGCAGATGGCGGATTTGGTCGACGAGCGGCGCCGCGTCGAACGCCATCACGAGCACCGAGGCGACGGTGGTGGCGGCCGCGCGATCTCCGGGTTTTCCGCCTGGCCCTTGACCTCGAGTGCGACCTCGATCTTGCCCGAGGGATGCTCGATGACCAGGTTCCGCCGCGGCCCTTC
>JAZFQW010000032.1:0-4428 GCA_036445335.1 Alphaproteobacteria bacterium
CACCGCGGCGAAGTCGACCACGGCCTCGTGGAGCTTCAGCACGCCGGTCTCGACGCGTGAGATGTCCAGGATGTCGTTGATCACCTCCAGAAGGTGGACGCCGCTGTCGCAGATATCGTTGGCGTAGGTCAGGTACCGCGGGTTGTCGATCGTGCCGATCACCTGGGATTTTATCATCTCGGAGAAGCCGATGATGGCGTTCAGCGGGGTGCGCAGCTCGTGGCTCATGTTGGCCAGGAACTCGGTCTTGGCCCGGTTGGCGGCCTCGGCCTGTTCCTTGGCCTCCTGCAGGTCGTGCTCGTGCTCCTTGGCAGTGGTGATGTCGGTCAGGATGCCGACGATGCCGCCGTCGCGGGTCTTGCGCTCGCTGACTCGGACCCATTTGCCATCGGCGAACCGCCGCTCCACCGGCCCCGTCGGCTCGCGGTGCCGGGCCGCCGATTCGCGAACCCAGGCTTTCAGCTTGTCATGCTCGCTCGGCGGCCAGGTGCGCTCGGCGTGCGCTGTCATCAGCTCCTCGAACCGGCAGCCCGGCACGACCAGGTCGCCGACCTCGCCGAAGATCTCGTGGAACTTGTGGTTCCACAGCACCAGCCGATCGTTCTCGTCCCACAGGACGAATGCCTCGGAGATGCTATCGATCGCCTCCTCCAGCCGTTGCCGTGCCTGCTTGGCCGCGGTCTCCGCCTGCTTGCGCTCGCTGATGTCGCGCACCAGGGCGATGTAGCACCGCGCATCGTCGTCCCGCATGACACTAACCGCGATGTCCATTGGAAAGGGCTGGCCATTGTGGCGCCGCCCCACGAACTCCTGCGGCCGCTCGCCGCGAGCCAGCCCGCCCAGCCAGGATCCCGGATCCTGCAGCGCGTCGGCATTGTCGCCCATGGACGATTCCCGACCCAACAGCAGGCCGATCTTGCGGCCCACCATTTCTTCGGAGTGAAACCCGAAGATGCGCTCTGCGGCGGGATTGAACGACCGGATCGTGCCGGTCAGGTCCGCCGCCACGATGCCGTCCAACGGGTTGTTGACGATCCGGTGCATGAACGCGTCCCGGCGCGTCAAGGCCAGCCGGTGGGTCAGCAGGCGCACGTCCTGATCGTCGATCCGCCGTACCAGGCCGACGCCATAGGCCAGCAGCGTGGCCAGAAACCACGGCGTCAACTCGACGATCAGCGGATAAGCCATCTGCAGCGCCACCGCCAGCATCACGCTCGACGCCAGCGCGCATGTCGCGGCGAGAAGCCCGCGGCGCCAGGGCCAGCGCGCGAAGCAGGGGCCCAGCCCGAGCAACAGAGCCAACACCGCGAGCAGATTGATCCAGGCGGGGACCTTTTGCAGCGCCCGCCCGCCCAGCACGGATTCAAGGGCCAGCGCCTCCACCAGGACGCCCGACAGCGCGGTCCACACCGGTACAGTGAAGCCGTCGCTGAGCTCGACCGCTGTGGCGCCCACCAGGACGTGCCTGCCCGCGACCAGGTTCGGGTCGAAGTCGCCGCGCATCACGCTGGCGAACGAGACGGCGGGGATCGTCTCCAAGCGGATGCCGTAATCGATGAAGAACCTTTGCGGAATCGCCGTCCCAGCCCCGGCGACGGCCGCCGGCAGGGTCGGAACCGGACCGCGACGCCCGGGCTGCACGGCGTGGATCTGCCGGATCGTTCCGTCGCTATCGGGCAGGACGTTGATCGACGCGATGTCGACGTATTGCCGCAGACGGGGCAGCGGCTCGGTATAGCTGTACCCGCCATCGCCGTGAGCCTCGCCCTGCACGAAGGCCGGCAGGATCACTTGCCGGTCCGCCCGCCTGAGGGCGTCTTCGAGCCGTGCGTCCTCATGTTCTGCCGAGCGCGAGCTGAAGTCCACGTCGTATGCGATGTCGCGGGCGCCGGCCGCCACCAGGCGGTCGATCGCCGTCGCGTGCAGCGATCGCGGCCAGGGCCAGACGCCGACCTCTCGAAGGCTCCGCGAGTCGATCGTCACCAGCACGACGTCGCCGCTCGCATCGCGCTGTACCAGGCGGAAACGCGCGTCGATCAGCTCGTTCTCCAGGAAGTCGAGGCCGCCGGTCAACGACACGCCCGCGACGACCGCGAAGATGGCGATATAGAGCCAAAGCGTCTTCATCGATCCCTCAGGTCTGGCCCACCGACGCCGCGTTCTTCGTTAGAACGTTCCGTCAATCCTCAGCGAATTTGTCGTCGCCCAAGGTCTTGTGCGGGCCGATGCCGCCGCCGTTGCCGCCGCCATTGCCGCGGCCGCGGCCGCCGCCATTCGGCCACTCGGGCGGTCCGCCGGCCGGCCCGTCACCGATGGCCGTGCGATCGTGCGCGGGCGACGAGGGCTGGGTGACACGCACCGACACGCGGGCATTCGGGCCCGGGACGACACGGGCGGTCTGTCCGGAATAGACGTCCCGGTCGCTGTCGCGACCGACCACCGAGATGCCGACCCTGCCCCGGCTGACCACGACGTTGGCGTCGTCGGTGCCGACGGTCACGGTGAATTGCGTGCCCTTGACCACGGCGACGAGGAAGGGCGTCTCGACTTCAAACCGTCGCCCCTCCCGGGTTTCGACGTCGAAGGAAACCGACCCTCTGGTCTGCTGCACGCGGGTCAGGTCGTTCGCCGTCGAACCCGCCAATTCGACGCGGCTGTTGGGCGTCATGCGGATCGAGTCCTCGTCGCGCCGCAACACCGCCTCGCCGCCGGGCCCGGTTTCGATTTCCGCCGCGCTGACGATCAGGTCGTCGCGATTCAGCTGCTGCCAGTAGTTGAACGGCCAGAAGTTGAGGCCGCTGGTGCCGTCCCGCATGCGCACCGGCCCGCTGACGCTGACCGCCGTCCATCCGATTCCGGCGGCCTGCTGCGCGACGGCCGGTGTCACCGTCAGCGGCCGGTCGAACGAGGCGATGTTGGGGATCAGCCAGAACGCCACGGCGGCGACGAGGAGGCCGGCGAGGCGGGCGGTTCGAGCGTGGCTTCGGGTCATCGGGGGTCTCCGTGACTGCGGGTGTCCAACGAATTCACCCGCCAATGTCCATGTTGTTTCGTTGATGTCTTCGCTTCTCTTGAACCGGTCACCTATTTTTAGATCTCGATGGGGCAATCCTCACGATTGGTATGGATTAACCAAAATGGAATCGCACCACTGACTAAGAGAACTCAGCGAAAATTAGACAATTTTCTTTAAAATTAGGTAAATGGTGCGTATGAAATCTCGGTCGATAGTAGGAACATCGCGATGATATTCAATTAACCTGCTTGCGTCGGGTCGAACTGAACGCCACACATCAGCCCGCACTTCTCACACTGGCCACGGTCGGCACGACAGCGCCGCCCTCCGGGTCGCGCCGGGGCGGCCCGCCCGGACGCGACGCAGACCGTGGCCAGTGTGAGAAGTGCGGGCTACCCACGACGCAGACCGTGGCCAGTGTGAGAGATGCGGGCTAGGGTCGGACCTGTCCCGTTGCCGCCCGCCGGTCGCCATGTTCGCGTATCTGATCCGCCGCTTAAGCACGCTCCTGCTCACGATGCTCGCCGCCTCGGCGGTGGTGTTCGTGGTGCTGGAGGTGCTGCCCGGCGACCCGGCGCTGCTGATGCTGGGCACCGGGGCGGCTGACGACACGCTGGCGGCGCTGCGCGCGCAGATGGGTCTCGACCGGCCGGTGCTGGAGCGCTACGTCGTCTGGCTGGCCGGGTTCGCCACCGGCGACCTGGGCACCAGCTACACGTATTCGGTGCCGGTCAGCAAGCTGATCGCCGACCGGCTGGCGATCACGCTGCCGCTGGCGGTGCTGGCGCTCGCGCTGTCGACGGCGATCGCGCTGCCGCTGGGCATGCTGGCGGCGGCGTTTCACAACCGGGCCGGCGACTATGCGGTGATGGGATTCAGCCAGCTCGGCGTGGCGATCCCCAATTTCTGGCTCGGCATCATGCTGACGCTGGTGTTTTCGGTGGGCCTCGGCTGGTTCGCCTCCGGCGGCTTCCCCGGCTGGCAGGACGGGCCGGGACCGGCGCTGAAGGCGCTGCTGCTGCCGGCGGTTGCGCTGGCGCTGCCGGAAGCGGCGATCCTGGCGCGGGTGGCCCGTTCGGCGCTGCTGGAGACGCTGCGCGAGGACTATGTGCGCACCGCCCGCGCCAAGGGCCTGACCGGCGGCGCGGTGTTGCGGCGCCACGTGCTGCGCAACGCGCTGATCCCGGTGATGACGATCGTCGGGCTGCAGTTCGCCTTCCTGATGGCCGGCGCCATCGTGGTGGAGAACGTATTCTTTCTGCCCGGGCTGGTACGGCTGGTCTTTCAGGCGGTGATCCAGCGCGACTTGATCGTGGTGAAGGACGTGGTGGTGCTGCTGACCGCCATGGTGGTCGTGGTCAACTTCGCGGTCGACCTGGCCTACGCCGTCGTCGACCCGCGGCTCCGGGCGG
>JAZFQW010000033.1:0-2601 GCA_036445335.1 Alphaproteobacteria bacterium
CCGTTCGGGCCGACCAGCGCGGTGATCGACCCGGGCTCGATGGCGAACGACACGTCGTGCAGCGCCCGGCAGGTCGGGTAGTCGAACACCAGGTCGCGGACGGCGATCACCGGCGACCCGATGTCGCCCGCCGGTGCTGCCGGGCCCGTCGCGGTCATGGCCGGTGACGCGGCGGCATGGGTCAGCGGTCGAGCCCGCCCATGCAGATGTATTTCACCTCGACGAACTCGTCGATGCCGTATTTCGAGCCCTCGCGGCCGACGCCGGATTCCTTCATGCCGCCGAACGGCGCGACCTCGGTCGATATGACGCCCTCGTTGGCGCCGACCAGGCCGTAGTCCAGCGCCTCCGACACCCGCCACACGCGGCCGATGTCGCGGCTGTAGAAATACGCCGCCAGGCCGAACTCGGTGTCGTTTGCCATGGCGATGGCCTGGTCCTCGGTGGCGAACCGGAACACCGGGGCGAGCGGCCCGAAGGTCTCCTCGCGGGTCACCTTCATGTCGGTCGTGACGTCGGCCATGACGGTCGGCTCGAAGAAGGTGCCGCCCAGCGCGTGGCGCCCGCCGCCGGTGACCACGCGCGCGCCCTTGGCGACCGCGTCGGCGATGTGCTCCTCGACCTTCTCCACCGCCGCCATGTCGATCAGCGGACCCTGCTGGGCGCCGTCCTCGACGCCGCTGGCGACCTTGAGCCGCGCCGCCGCCTCCGCCAGCCTGGCGGTGAACGCCTCGTACACCCCGTCCTGCACCAGCAGGCGGTTGGCGCACACGCAGGTCTGGCCGGTGTTGCGGTACTTCGAGGCGACCGCGCCGGCCACCGCGGCGTCCAGGTCGGCGTCGTCGAAGACGATGAACGGCGCGTTGCCGCCGAGCTCCATCGACACCTTCTTGACCGTGCCGGCGCACTGCTCGATCAGCAGCTTGCCGACGGCGGTAGACCCGGTGAAGGTCAGCTTGCGCACGATCGGGTTGCCGGTCATCTCGCCACCGATCTCGCGCGACGAGCCGGTGATCACGCTGAGGATGCCGGCCGGCACGCCGGCACGCGCGGCCAGCTCGGCCAGCGCCAGCGCCGAAAACGGCGTCGCGGTCGCCGGCTTGACCACCATCGGGCAGCCGGCGGCCAGCGCCGGGCCGGCCTTGCGGGTGATCATCGCCGCCGGGAAGTTCCACGGCGTGATCGCGGCGCAGACCCCGACCGGCTGCTTGACCACGACGATGCGCCGGTCGGCCATGTAGGTCGGGATGGTGTCGCCGTAGACCCGCTTGCCCTCCTCGGCGAACCATTCAAGGAAGCTGGCGGCGTAAACGATCTCGCCGCGCGCCTCGGCCAGCGGCTTGCCCTGTTCCGCCGTCATCAGCAGCGCCAAGTCCTCGGCGTTGGCCAGCATCAGGTCGTGCCAGGCGCGCAGCACCCGGGCGCGGTCCTTGGCGGTGCGGGCGCGCCACGCCGGCCAGGCGCGGTCCGCCGCCTCGATCGCCCGCCGCGTCTCCAGCGCGCCGCAGTTCGGCACGGTGCCCAGCGCGCCGCCGTCCGCCGGGTTGGTGACCTCGACCACCGCGCGGTCGTCGGCGTCTGCCCACCGGCCATCGATATAGACCTGCTGGCGGAAGAGCTTCGAATCATCGAGCTGCATGGCGGAATCCATGGGGTTCGGAAGCGGGAAAGCGCGAGAGTATAGGCCCGCGCCCGGCGCGATCAAGCGCGCCCGGATCGCACGGTCCCACCGACTGTCAGGACAGGCCGAGCAGGCCCGGCAGATCCGCCGGTATCGTGTTTCCGGCAAGCGGATCGCGGATTACCAGGCCATCCAGTTCGGCGCCGTCGTGCATGTCCTCAGAGTTTCGGGGTCCACTCCAACCATTTATTGCGGCTAAAGGGTAGCGTCCCCTTTTTATTATTCTCCCTTATTACTACCGCGCCGGCCGCGTGCGTACGCCCGTGCACGTGGCTCCGTCATCCGCCGTAGACCAGAAAGGCACCGGGAGGCACCTGAAACTCCAACACGTGGCAGGGGCCGGGGGGCGGTTGGTGACCCGCGGGACGACCGGGGTACCAGATCCGGCATTCGCCCGGCGGCGGCAGGTGTCCCGGCGGGACCTCCACCGCGCCAGGCGGATAGATCGGAGGACCGGCGATGGCCACCGTGCACCCGACGGTCGACATCACCGCGAGCAGAGCGAGTACGCAGCGCCCGCCCTCATTAATTCCGGGTCATAATTCCGGGGACACAATACCTATTTCTGGTCGGACACGGCCGTCGCCTTCGGCTTGCGCCCCGGTCTCCGCGGCGAAAGGCGACGGCCGAGGCGGGCATCCAGCCCGGTGACGAACGCCGCCGAGCCGAGCGGCCGGCCGGTGGGCTCGTGGCCGCGGATCGCCGCCTCGATGCCGTACTCCAGGAACACCCGCCAGTCTCTGACGCGCGCCAGCAGCGGCGGCGGTCCGTCAAGAAATGCGTATTGTGTCCCCGGAATTCTGTCGGAAGAAATGCGTATTGTGTCCCCGGAATTCGTGTCCCGAACTCTGCCGAAACGCCACGATCAGCGCCGCGCCCTGATCGGCCACTATTCGGCGGCCGGGACGCCGTCCCCGTGG
>JAZFQW010000034.1:0-12452 GCA_036445335.1 Alphaproteobacteria bacterium
GGCCACGGTCTGCGCGGCGCCGTCGCGCTGAAAGGTTCGGACGAAATTCGCGGCACGAATGACGCCAAGTGTCGGCGGACCCTCGCCCTCGTTCTGGTCTCGATTGCACTGTTTCTGGTCCTGCCGCCCGGCCCCGCGCATTCGCAGGACAACACCTGCCAGTGGTCGCTCGACGGCGAATGCGACGAGCCGGGCATCGGCAGCGGGCTGTGCGCCCGCGGCACCGATGCCGGCGATTGCCAGGATCTGGCCGACAGCTGCCAGTTCGCCTTCGACGGCGAATGCGACGAGCCGGGCATCGGCACCGGCCTGTGCCTCGCCGGGATCGACTCGACCGATTGCCTGACGGCGGCCAACAGCTGCGCATTCGCCCACGACGGCACGTGTGACGAGCCCGGTCTTGGCAGCGGCAACTGCGACCGCGGCACCGACGCCGCCGACTGCGTCCCGCGCGCGGTCGCCGGACCGAACAGTTGCGAGTACGCCTTCGACCGCGAGTGCGACGAACGCGAGGGCGGCGGCACCGGGATCTGCGAGCGCGGCACCGACACCGCCGACTGCCGGCAGCGCCAGCTCGCCGGCGGTCCCGACAGCTGCCGCCATGCCGACGACGGTGAGTGCGACGAGCCGGGCATTGGCACCGGCCAGTGCGTCTCCGGTACCGACACCACCGACTGCCGCGGCATTTCCGCTCCGTCCAACCTGGTCTACAGCGTCCAGTCGATCCTCGGCAGCCTGGGTTACAACCCCGGCGCGGTCGACGGCCAGATCGGCCCCAAGACGCGCAACGCCATCCGAAATTTTCAGCGCGATTACGACCTGCCCCAGACCGGCCAGGCGACCCAGGTCCTGCTGGACGCGCTGCAGGGACTCTACTGACCGGAACCAGCCGACCAGCCCGCACCTCTCACACTGGCCATGGTCCGCGCGGTGCTGTCGCGCCTACATCACCGCGCCGATCTGCCAGGGGATGAACTCGGAATCGCCGAAGCCCTGTGCCTCGCTCTTGGTGAGGGCGCCCGAGGCGGTGTCGAGGATCAGCCGGAAGATCCGTTCGCCCATCTCGTCCATCGCCACGCCTTGGTCGAGGATCGCGCCGCAATTGATGTCCATGTCCTCCGACATCCGCTCGTACATCGCGGAGTTGGTCGCCAGCTTGATGCAGGGCGCCGGCTTGAACCCGGACACCGAGCCGCGGCCGGTCGTGAAGCACACCACGTTCGCGCCGCTGGCGACCTGGCCGGTCACCGAGCACGGGTCGTAGCCGGGGCTGTCCATGAAGGTGAACCCCCTGGCGGTCACCGGCTCGCCATACCTGTAGACGCCGACCAGGTTGGTGGTGCCGCCCTTCGCCACGGCGCCCAGCGACTTCTCCAGGATCGTGGTCAGCCCGCCGCGCTTGTTGCCGGGCGACGGGTTGTTGTTCATCTCGCCGCCGTTGCGGCTGGTGTATTCCTCCCACCAGCGGATCCGTTCGACCAGCTTCTTTCCGATCTCCGGGCTGGCGGCGCGGCGGGTCAGCAGGTGCTCCGCGCCATAGATTTCCGGCGTCTCGGCCAGGATCGCCGTGCCGCCGTGGCGCACCAGGATATCCGCCGCCACGCCCAGGGCCGGGTTCGCCGTGATGCCCGAATAGGCGTCGGAGCCGCCGCACTGCAGGGCGATCGACAGCGCGCTCGCCGGCATGGCCTCGCGCACCGCCGCGTTGGCCGCCGGCAGCATGTCGCCGATCATCGCGACGCCGCGCTCCACGGTGCGCCGCGTGCCGCCGGCGGTCTGAATGTTCATCGTCTGGAACAGCGGTCCGCGCTCGATGCCGTAGGCGTCCAGCAGGAAATCGATCTGGTTCACCTCGCAGCCGAGCCCGACCATCAGGATGCCGGCGAAGTTGGGATGTCGGGAATAGCCCCACAGCACGCGCTGCAGGTTCTCGTATCCCTCGCCGGCGCCGGCCATGCCGCAGCCGGTCGAATGGGTCAGCGCGACCACGCCGTCGACGTTGGGATAGTCGGCCAGCAGATCGTCCTCGCACGCCTGGGCGATGTAGCGCGATGCGGTCGCCGAGCAGTTCACGCTGGTCAGCACGCCGACATAGTTGCGCGTGCCGACCCTGCCGCCGGCCCGGCGGAAGCCTTCGAAGGTCGCGTGCTCGGCCTCGGGCACGAAGTCGGTCGGCCGCGCCGCCGCGCCGTAGGCGTAGTCGCGCTCGAAGTCGCGCATCTCGACATTGTGGACGTGGACGTGCTGGCCCGGCTCGATCGCCTCGGCCGCGAAGCCGATGATCTGGTCGTACTTGCGGATCGGCTGGCCGGCCGCGATCGCCGCCGTGGCCAGCTTGTGCCCGGCCGGCACATGGCCGCCGGCGGTCACCCCTTCGCCCGCGATCTCGGTGCCGGGCAGGATGTCCGCGCGAGCGACGACGACAGTGTCCGCCGCTTTCAGGCGAACGGTCAGCTGGGACGACCCGTGCATTTTAGACCTCCTGGAACTCGCGGTCCTCGCCTCAGCTTACACCCGCGCCGTCGCCGGCAAAAGGCGTCGGCAGTCCAGGGCGGCGCCCCCACTGGCGCCACCTTCACCCCTTCACCGCGCCCAGGGTCAGGCCGCGGACGATGTAGCGCTGGGCCAAGAGCGCGATGACGACGGGCGGGATCATCGCGATCAGCGAGCGCACCGCCATGAACCAGAACTGGACGCCGCGGGTGTCGACCGCGCCGGCCATGTGGACCGGAATGGTGCGCGCGTTCTGATCGGCGATGGTGATGGCGAACAGGAACTCGTTCCAGGCGAAGGCAAAGATGATCAGCGCCGTCGCCACCACCGCCGGCAGCGCCAGCGGCAGCGCGATGCGCAGGAACGCCTGCAGGAAGCTGGCCCCGTCGACAAAGGCCGCCTCCTCCAGCTCGATCGGCAGGTCGAGGAAGGTCTGGCGCACGATCACCACCACGAAGGGCAGGATGAAAGTGGCGTTGATCAGGATCAGCGCTACGTGCGTGTCGAGCAGGCCGAATGTGTTCATGACCAGAAAGAACGGGATCACCGTGGCCACCGGCGGCAGCACCCGCTGCGACAGGAACCAGACGGTCAAATCCTTGTTCGGGATAAGCTTGAACCGGAAGCGCGCCAGCGCGTAGGCGGCCGGCAGGCCGAGCAGCAGCGCCAGCGCCGTTGCGCTGATCGAGATGATCGTCGAGTTGGCCAGCGCGTTGACCGACTCTGCGGTCGACAGCTGGTCGATCCAGTTCTTCAGGGTCGGCTCGAAATCGAGCCAGGGCACGCCCACGCCGCTGACCGTGAACGTGTCCCTCGGGTTGCGCAGGCTGGTCGACATCGCCCAATAGAGCGGAAAGAACACGACCATCGCCGCGAAGATCGCCAGCAGCGAATAGAACCCGTCCGCGAGGCTGCTGCGTTTCTTTACGACTGCCACGCCTGCCTCCCGCCCATCAGTAGATCCGCCGCAGCCGGTTGAAGAACATGGTGACGATGATCATCACGACAATCAGCATGCAGTACGCCATCGCCGAGGCGTAGCCGACGTCGAAATAGCGAAGCCCGGTGCGGAAGGCGAGGAACGAGAATGACTGGGTCGCGATCCCCGGGCCGCCGCCGGTCAGCGCGAACGGGATGTCGAACAGCTTCAGCGCCTCCGCCAGCCGCAGCAGCAGGACGATGATGATCACTGGCTGCAGCAGCGGCAGGATGACGTGAAAAAAGACCTGCCCCTCGGACTCGGTCTCCAGCCGCGCCGCGTCCAGCAGATCCTCGTCGACCCCCTGCAGTGCCGCCAGGAACACCAGGAAGGCAAACGGCGTCCACTGCCAGACGTCGACCAGGATCACCGAGACCAGCGCCCAATCCGGGTTGGACAGCCACGGGATGCCGGTGAAGCTGAGCGGTCCGCCCTCCTCGTAGAATATGGTGAAGAACAGATAGCCGACGGCGATCGGCGTGGCGAAGATCGGCAGGATCATCACCGACCGCAACAGGCCGCGCGCTGGCAGTTTCCGGTTGAAAAGGACGGCCAGTCCCATGCCGAGCACCAGCTGGACCGTCACCGCGACCAGCACGAAGATGGTCGTCACCCGCACCGCCGAGATCGCCTGCCGGTCGCGGAATATCCGGCCGTAATTGGCGAACCCCTCGAACGACCATTCGGTGATGTTCTCGCGCTCCACCAAAATTCGGGTACGCGGCTCGCCGCGGGTGTTGAGCACCGGGTTGCCCTCGTCGTCGACCAGCGGCACGCGCTCGCGCGTCACCTCCATCCGGTTCTCCACCTTGGAGAAGCTGATGCCCAGCGAATAGCCCAGCGGGAACACGGTGAACACCAGCACCCAGACCACGGCCGGCAGCAGGAACAAGAAGCGTGCGGGGCGGCTCCACATCGGCGGCGTCACCTAGGACCGAGGGTAGCAGTTGAAAAAGAGGGGCCGGCCGGGACGAGACGCCCCGGCCGGCCGGCGGTCAGGGGCCGTTACCCGCCGTAGCCGATCGCTTCGTGGTACAACCGCAATTGCTCGTCGCGGCCCAACCGCTCTGTGATCTCCTCCCAGGTCGCGGCGGTGAAGTCGAGCGCCTCCTGCGCGGAGAACTCACCGGCCATGGACGCCGACAAGTTCTTGTCCAGAATGTCCCAATACTCGAACGTGCCGGGGATCCTGAGATAGGTCAGCATGGTCGGCGCATAGAACGTGTCGTAATACGCCTGGGTGTAGTCGACGACATCGTCGGCATTCCAGCCGGCCGCGACATAGTCCTCGACGGTCGCCTGACCCAGCGGCTCCAGGAACTGGTACGAGTATCCGGGATCGACACCGGTCCAGCCATAGCTGGCGTTCCACATCGACACCGGCTTGATCGCCATGAGCGCCAACAGCGAGTAGGTCGCCTCGGGGTTCTCCGAGTACGCCGAGATCACGCCGTGCCACGACCCGCCGGTGGTGTTGCCGACCTGCCGGCCCTCCGGCGCGTCGACCCACTCTTCGGTCTCGAAGTCCCAATACTGCTCGGCGATTGGCAAGATCGATGCGCCCAGCAGGCCCTTGACGTTCGACCGGTCCTCGTCCTGCACCAGCGAGCCGACGTCGCCCCAGCTGAACACGAACACCGACTTTCCGCGCAGGAAATAGTCCCACGCCTCGCCAAGGCTCCAGCCGACCTGCGCCGCCGGCCCGGTCTTATGCAGTTCCTGCAGGAACTCCAGCGCCGCGACATGGCCGGGGCTGTTGATCAGCGGCGTCATGTCGGTCGGGTCGAACCAGTAGACGTTGTCGTACCGGGTCACCTCGTCGCCCGGATTGATGACGAAGGACGCCGACAGCGACTGGAAGTGATAATGCCCCTGCTCGCCGACCTTCAGATGCAGGACGGTGCCGGCATCCGGATCGGCGTCGTTGTCGTCCCAGTTCTTGCCGTTGAAGAAGTTGGAGATGTCCAGCACCTGCTGCCAGGTCTGTGGCGGCTCCGGGATGTCGTAGCCGTATTCCGCACTGAACTGGCTGTTCCACTCCGGATCGGTCAGCACGTCCTTGCGGTAGTACAGCACCTGCCCGTCGGCGTCGTTCAGGGTGCCGTAGATGTCATCGCCCCAGACATGCAGCGTCTGCAGCGCCGGCGGCATGTCGGCCAGATCCCACTGCGGGTACTCGCCGCTGTCGATCAGATCGTTGATCGGGAAGCCGTAGTTGCCCACGGCGATGTCGCCGTACCAGAACGCGCCGACCATGAAGGCGTCGTACTGGCCGGTGCCGTTGCGAAGGTCCAGCATCATCTTGGTGTAGTGCTCGCCGAACGGCAGCTCGACGATGTTCAGCGTGCCGCCGGACAACTCCTCCCAGATCGGCCGGAAGGTGTAGAGCGGGCCGGAGATGCCGCCCTTCGGGCCGCTGTTGTTCACCGTCACCGTGATCTCCGCCCCCTCGAACGGCTGTTCGCCGGGGCCGAACAGCGCGCCCAGCTCGCCCGCTGCGGTGCTGAGCACCGTGCCGTCGTCGAGCGTCAGATCGGCGCCGCCATCGTCGCGCCACTTGACGGTCTGCGCCGACGCCGCGGCCGCGCCGACGGCGGTCATCGCCGTGGCAAGCAAAAGAGTCCTTAGTATCGACATAGATCTTCCTCCCGTTCTCGGCCGTGTGCCGGCCTTGATTTAGGTCTTTGATCGCGATCGCGATCGCCGTCGTCTCGCTTCGACTCCGGCGACCGGCCCGATTCGCTACTTGCCGGATATGGTGTTGATCCTACGATCAATTTTCCGGACGGGGAAACACCATTTCGCCGGCGGCCCTCGGTCACCCGGCGACGATGGCTTCGATCAGCCGGTTCACCTCCTGCGCCGCCTCCATGTGCACCATGTGCCCCGTCCCGTCGATCACGCGCACGCCGATCCGTTCGGGCAGCCCGTCGCCGTGCGCCGGAGGCACGATGCGGTCCTGCGCGCCCCAGACCGCCTGCACCGGCACCGCCAACTCGTCCAGCCGCGCGCGGGCGCTCCAGGCCTGTCGCCCATCGGCGAAGACCCGTCCGGCGATGGTGCGCAGCGCGGCGTCGACGCCGTCCAGGCGCTTGTATCGCAGGATGTCCTCCAGCATGTCGCGGCTGACCAGCGACGGATCGGCGAACAGCATCTGCGCGACCGGCTTGATGTCCTTGCGCCGGGACGCCGCGATGAAGCCGTCGACGTAATCGGCGGCGATCTCCTCGCCCAGCCCGGCGCTGCACACCAGGGTCAACGACGCGACCCGGTCCGGCTGGCCGAGCGCCAGCGCCAGCGCGACCGCGCCGCCCAGCGAATGGCCGACCAAATGGGCCCGCTCCAGCCCGAGCGCCGCCATGAGGCCGCCGACCGCAGCCGCCATCGCCTCGACCGACCCGTCACCGACCTCCTTCGACGAACCGCCGTGGCCGGGCAGGTCGATTGCGTAGGTGGCGTGCCGTTCCGCCAGCGCGGGCTGGTTGAACATCCAGTTGTTCAGATCGCCGCCGAAGCCGTGGATCAGCAGCACCGCCGGGCCGTCCTGCCCCATCCTGAGATAGCGGATGGTGCGGCCGTCGACCGTGACGGTCTCGGGTTCGGCCGCCGCGTCCTCGGCCCCGGCATCCTCGTCGACCTCGACGACGAAGCCGTCGATGAAGGCCTGGATGTCGGCGTCCGGCATCGACGCGGGGGCGATCACCCCCAACAGCGCGCCGACCGGCAGGGTGTCGCCCTCCGCCGCGCAGACCCGCCGCAGCACGCCGTCGGTATCGGCCTCCAGGGCGTTGGTGATCTTGCTGGTCTCGATGTCGACCAGCTCGGTGCCCGGGCCGACCGCCTCGCCCTCCTGGACCGCCCAGGCGGCGACCTTGCCCTCGGTCATCGCCAGACCCCATTTGGGCATGGTGACGGCGCGGATCTCGGTCATGCCGAGACTTTCTCCGGCAGGATCGCCTTGACCGCGTCCTCGACCGTCGAGGCGTTCGGGATGTACAGGTCCTCCAGCGCCGCCGAGAACGGCACCGGCACGTGCGGCGGGCTGACCATGCGGATCGGCGCCTTGAGGTGCTGGAAGCCGTCCTGCGCCACCTGGGCGGCGATGTCGGTCGCCATGTTGCAGCGCGGCGACGCCTCGTCGACGACCACCAGCCGGCCGGTGTTCTCCACGCTTTCCAGCACCGTGTCGATGTCCAGCGGCGACGAGGTGCGGAGGTCGATGACCTCGCACTCGACCCCCTTGCCGGCCAGGCTCTCCGCCGCTTCGTTGGCGACGTTGACCATCCGCGACAGCGCCACGATGGTGACGTCGTCGCCGTCACGGGTGATGTTGGCCTCGCCGAACGGGATCGTGTAGGGCTCGTCCGGCACCTCCTCCTCGACGTCGTACAGCAGCTTGTGCTCGAAGAATATCACCGGGTCGTCGTCGCGGATCGCCTGGATCAGCAGCCCCTTGGCCTCGTAGGGCGACGACGGCATCACGCATTTCAACCCGGGAATATGGGTGAAGATCGGATAGAGGCACTGGCTGTGCTGGGCGGCGGCGCGGAATCCGGCGCCGATCATGGTGCGGATCACCATCGGCGTCACCGCCCTGCCGCCGAACATGTAGCGGAACTTGGCCGCCTGGTTGTAGATCTGGTCGAAGCAGACGCCCATGAAGTCGACGAACATCAACTCCGCCACCGGCCTCAGTCCGGTCGCCGCGGCGCCGGCCGCGGCCCCGATGAAGCCGGATTCGGAGATCGGCGTGTCGAGGATGCGGCCGCGCCCGAACTTCGCATAGAGCCCCTTGGTGACCCCCAGCGGGCCGCCCCAGGCGTCCTGTTCGCCCGGCGCGCCCAGGCCGCCGGCGACATCCTCGCCCATCAGCACGACGGTCTCGTCGCGCTCCATCTCCTGCGCCAGCGCCTCGTTGATCGCCTGGCGGTACGATTTCTTCGCCATGGATGCTGCTCCCCGGATGATCGCGCGCTGCGATCAGTAGGACACGTAGACGTCGGTCAACAGGTCGGCCGCCGTCGGCGGCGGCGCCGCCCTGGCCGCCGCGACCGACCGATCGATCAGCGCCTTCGCCTCGGCGTCGATTTCGGCCAGCTGCTCCGGTTGCAAGAGGCCCGCCTCGGTCACCCGCCGGCGGAACAGGTCCATGCAGTCGCGGCTCTGACGGATCGCGTCGACCTCGCCGTCGCCGCGGTAGGTCTGGGCGTCGCCCTCGAAATGACCGTAGTAGCGGCTGAGCTTGACCTCGACCAGGCTGGGTCCGCCGCCGGAGCGGGCGCGTTCGATGGTCTCGCGGGCGACGTCGTACACGGCGAAGAAGTCGTGACCGTCGACCTGATGGCCCGGCATGCCGAACGCCTCGGCGCGCTTGACGATGTCGCCGGACGACACCGACCAGCTGCTCGACGTCGACTCGGCATAGCCGTTGTTCTCGAACACGAAGATCGCTGGCAGGTCCCACACCTTGGCGAGATTCATCGCCTCGAACGTCGTGCCCTGGTTCGACCCGCCGTCGCCGACGAAGGCGATGGCGACGCCGCCGGTGCCCAGGGTCTTCGACGACAGCGCCGCGCCGCAGATCAGCGGCGGCCCACCGCCGACGATGCCGTTGGCGCCCATCATCCCCTTGGACAGGTCGGCGATGTGCATCGAGCCGCCCTTGCCGCCGCACAGCCCGCCCTTAGCGCCGTAGATCTCCAGCATCATCGCCTCGACATCGCAGCCCTTGGCGATGCAGTGACCGTGCCCGCGGTGGGTGCTGGCGATGCGGTCACGGTCGTCCAGCAGCATGCAGAACCCGACCCCAGACGCCTCCTCGCCGGCATAGAGATGGACGAATCCGGGGATCTCCCCGGTGGCGAACTCGTCGTGGACGCGATCCTCGAATTCGCGGATCGTCCGCATCGACCGGTACGCCTTCAACAGGTCTTCTCGGCTAAGCTGCATGCGACCCTCCCTCGCCGACCCTCAATCGTTTGTTCTTGTCGGCCGATCGCGCCCCGACCCGCAATATAATACCGGTAAATCGTTTAAACCGGCAACGGTTTGTTGGCCCGCGGGTGGCCGCCCGCGCTCGCCTTTTCGCCACCGCGCGCCATGATCCCCTCGCCATGGCGGGTGCCTAGCCCGATCCGGCCACATCGGCGACCGGACGCTCCGCCCGCCGGAAAGGACGGCGCAACGCATGCGGCATTGCCATCTCGCGGCCCTTGTGGTCTCGCTCGCCGCCGTCGGCGGGCCCGCTCAGTTGCCGAAGCGTGGTTCCGGCAGCCCCGGCGTCGCCACCTCCACGGCGAACAGTCCGCCCGCCGACCCGCCGATCGCCAGCGCCTCGGCGTCGAGATCGATCGAGGCGGAGGTGACAAAGAGGGTCTTCAGGTCGGCGCCGCCGAACATGCAGCTGGTCGGCCGCTGCACCGGCATCTCGATTTCGCGGTCGATGCGCCCGGCCGGGTCGTAGCGGACCACCCGCCAGCCGTCCCACACCGCCGACCAGACATGACCGTCGGCGTCGACGGTCAGCCCGTCGGGGTAGCCGGTGCCCTCCGCCACCTCGGCGAACACGCGGCGGTTCGAGATCGCCCCGTTGTCGGCGTCGAAGTTGTAGGCCCAGATCGTCCGGATCACCGAGTCGGTGAAATACATGGTGCGGTCGTCGGGGCTCCAGCCGGTGCCGTTGGCGCAGATCACCCCGCCCTGCATGGTCCGGCAGCTGATGTCCGGGTTGAACCGGTACAGGCTGCCCAGCGGCTCGGTCTCGTCGTCGTGCAGGGTGCCGGCCCAGAACCGGCCGCGACGGTCGACCTTTCCGTCGTTGAACCTCGTGTCGGGGCGGTCGGCCTCCGGGTCGGTGATCGCCATCTCCACGCCGGAGGCGAGATCCAGGTATGCGAAGCCGGTGCGCAAGGCAACGACCATGCCGCCGGACTCGCGCAGCGCCATGCAGCCGATCTCCGAAGACAGCGGCCAATGCCCGGTCTGGCCGCGCTCGGGGTCATAGCGGTAGACCGCCGGCCGCTTGATATCCAGCCAATAGAGAACGTTGTCCCTGGCGCACCACACCGGCCCCTCGCCCAGGATCGCATTGGCCTGCTGCACGCACCGCACCTCGTCCACCATGTCGCTTCCTCCCCGATCGCTGTCCTCGCTCGAACGGAGTCCACCGCCCCGTCACTGCGGCAGCACGACGGCGATCTTGGCCAGCAGGCCGCCGTCGACCTTGTATTCGGCGCCGGTGCAGAAGCTCGCGCGGGGCGAGCACAGGAAGGCGATGACCTCGGCCACCTCGTCGGGCCGGCCGACGCGGCCGATCGGGTGCATCCGGCCCCAGCTTTCGACCGCGGCGTCCTCGGTCTCGTCGCCCTTGTTCTCCGCCGCCGCGCCGCGCAGCATCGGCGTGTCGATCGAGCCCGGGCAGACCGCGTTGACGCGGATGTGGTCCGCGGCGTGGTCCAACGCCATGGCGCGGGTAAGCGCCAGCACGCCGCCCTTGCTGGCGGCATACGCCGCCACCTGGGTCTGACACGCCAGCCCCTGCACCGAGGCGACGTTGACGATCGCGCCGCCGCCGCGTTTGCGCATCTCCGGCACGACGAAGTGGGACGCCAGATAGACGCCGGACAGGTTGACGCCGATCACCCGGTCCCAGACCTCGGTCGGCGTCGTTTCGACCGTCCCGCTGATCAGCACGGCGGCGCTGTTGACCAGCACGTCGATGCGACCGAAGCGCTCGATCGTGAAGGCGGCCAAGTCGCGCATCGCGGTGGCCGAGCCGACATCGGCGACGCGGTGGCTGACCTCCAGCCCGTCCGCCGCCAGCGCCGCCGCGGCGTCGGCCAGCGGCGCCGCCTCGTGGCCGGCGATGACGACGTCGGCGCCGTCGCGCGCCAGTCGCCGCGCCGTGGCGAGGCCGATGCCGGTGCCGCCGCCGGTGACGATCGCCGCCTTGCCGTCGAAGTCCGCCATCGCCGATCCTCCCCGTCCCTCGATGCGCCGTCGGCGCCGGGTCTGCCGAGATGATGGGCCATGACGGCACGCATTTCGAGCGGCGATTGCGACCGGCCGCCGGCGCGCCGCGTCGCGCGGGATCATGGGGGCGCTTTCGCGTTGTCATTCGGAGACGGACGTGGCCGCATGAGGTCTGGCCCGCATCTCTCACACTGGCCACTGTCTGCCCGGCGCCAATGCGCCGACAGGGCAGGAACGCCGCGCGGCATGATGCTCATCCATCGGGCAAACGGCGTGACGCCCCCTGTTGGCGCAGCAGCGCCGCGCGGACCGTGGCCAGTGTGAAAAGTGCGGGCTAACCCACCGCACCCGCTTAACCTTTTGTGCACGAATCGTCCGCACCATGACACGCGGCCAAATGTCTGGTTGCTGAACGAAAGGCCATGGTGGACGTCTTCATGATCGAGGATTTCGATCAGGCGCTGCGGCGGCGCGATGCTTGGGAATCCGTAGTTTCGCTCGGATTGGCCTGCATCGACACCGCCAACGGCGGCGGCTATGGCTCGCCGCTATACCCGGCCCTGGCGGCGGCCTGGGACGAGTTGCGCACGCTCGGCCCCGGCCCCGGCTGCCCGCTGCCGCATCAGTCGCCAATCTGGTGGCAGGACGACGTGGCCGAGGGTTTTTCCCGCCTGTTCGCGTCGGAGCCGGCCTGACCGACCGCACCGCAACCGCCCCAGCTCGCACTTCTCATACTGGCCGCGGCCTGCGTCGCGTCCGGGCGGTCCGAGCCGCCAGGAGAAGGTCGAAGAGCGTAGCAACGCTACGGTCGAGGCCTTCGACGAAGCGGGCGGGTCGCCCGGGCGCAACCCGCAGGGCGGCGCTGTCCCCCCCGACAGGGTTCGTCACGCCGCTTGCCCGATGCGACGGCAGCGCGCGGCGCGGCGTTCCTGCCCTGTCGGGGGGACAGCGCCGCGCAGGCCGTGGCCAGTATGAGAAGTGCGGGCTAGCCGCATCTCTCGCACCGGCC
>JAZFQW010000035.1:0-7964 GCA_036445335.1 Alphaproteobacteria bacterium
TGGAGTTCCACGGCTCGCGGGTCACATCTGACGCGGGTCTGCTCGCCTACCGTGAACTCCAGGACCGGCGCTGTGGCAGCGCGAATACCGGCCGCGTTTGATTTCCCGGAAATTTGGGCGGGTCCCCATGACGATCGTCCGCGCGTGGGCGAAATCGGGTCGCGCGTTTGTTCTGTGCGGTGCAGACATGGGACCCCACGCATGCCCAAGCCCCCATCCGGGTGTGCCTAATCCACCCTTTTCTGCGCGTCGCAGTGATGCGGGCCGCCGACGACACAGCGTGGCGCGGCGCTGGCAGATCGATGGTGCCCGAGCCTGTCCCGGCTGGATCAGGACCGGCGAGCACGCGGACCCGGACCTAGCCAGTGCCATTGGCGCTGGACTGCCGGCCAGCCCGACGCCCTGCAATGTGCTGACGCCTGCACGCGCAGATGCCAGTGTCATCCCGACCGCTCGCGCCGGGCAGTGGCACGCCAGCACAGTTCGCCGCGTCGAGAAACGGGCATCCGACAGGCCAACGGCGCCGACCTGGCCGGCCTGATGATCCGCGCGGGATGTGCTCGCGAATGTCCTCGCTACAGTGGCGGGCACTATGGAGACGATGAGCGCGCAGCCCGTGACGCAGGGTCGGGGCCTGGGCGGCCGACTGCGAAGCACCGTGGGAGTGGCGCCGACAACGATAGTCTTTGATCCAGCCGCGCACTCCAAATCGCCAAAATCCCGCCGGTCTGTTACCCCCGCGTTACCCCGGATCGGAAAAGGGCCTAGCCGATCTGGCTAAGCCCTTGAAAAGTTGGTCGGAGCGGCCGGATTCGAACCGGCGACCACTTGTCCCCCAGACAAGTGCGCTACCTGACTGCGCCACGCTCCGAGCCCCTGAAAGCCATTGATGGATTAGGCTTTTCGGGGTTCGGGGTCAAGCGCCGTCGCAGCGCGAAACGGGAAATAAAGGGGAAAATAGTGACTTGTTAGGGACTCCGGTCCCTTCGAAAGTTCCTATCGGTGTTCACACTACGTTCCCATAGCGCGACCATCGCTTTCACGGCTCCCGCCCCAGCGACCCGCCCGACGAGGCGGGCCGCGGCCCTCGGGGCCAACCGGATATCAACCCATGCCGGTTGTCGGCGAACCCCGCGCCGCGCCGCCGCCGCCGACAACCGGCGCGGCGACGCCGCCCGGATCGGCGTAGAAGCAGGCTTCGCCGCTGTCATACGCGATCGAGCGAGTGAAGGTGATCAGGTGATAGGCCACGACGCCGATATGCACCGCCTCGTCGATCCGGCCCTGGCGCAGCAGCGGCCCGCACAGGTCCCAGAAATGCCGGCGCCAGTCGGCACCGACCCCGGCGTGCCAAAGCACCCGCACGATCAGTTCCAGTCCGTATTTAATCACCGGCCAGGACGGCTTTGGGCGGACGCGCAGGCGGTTCGGAAAGGTATGCTCGGTCTGGTGGCGAAACCGCCGGAACAGCGCCTCGGGCGCATACGCCGCGGTGACGGTGTCGTACCACATGCGGACCACCTGGTCGTACGGCATCACGAACTCGACGTTCGACACGCGGTGGCGCGCGACCTCGTCGGGCAGCAGCCGGCCAGCGCGCCGCAGCCGGTCGTACAGCGGGGTTTTGGGCAGCGCGTACAACAGATTGATGGTCAGCAGCGGAATGTTCGAGGCGGCGACGAAGCGCCGGATGTTGTGGCCGGTGTTGGGCGTGTCGGTGTCGAGGCCCATGATGATTCCCGACACCACCTCAAGGCCATGCCGGTTCATCGTCTCCACCGCCTCCAGCAGCGGCATCCTCAGGTTCTGCTTCTTCAGCATCGCCGCCAGGGCGTCCTCCTCGGGCGTCTCGATGCCCATGAACACGGTGTGGAACTGCGCCTGGCGCATCAGCTCCAGCAACTCGGGCATCTGCGCCATGTTCACCGTCGCCTCGCAGGCGAGGCGCAAGGGGTAATCGTTGGCCTCCTGCCAGCGGATCAGATGCGGCAGCAGCGCCAGCGCGGCGTTGCGATTGCCGATGAAGTTGTCGTCGACGAAATACACCGCGCCCTTCGCGCCATTGGCGACGATCGCGTCGAGCTCGCGGCAAATCTGCGCCGGTTCCTTCAGCCGCGGATTGCGCCCATACAGCGCCGGTATGTCGCAGAATTCGCACCGGTACGGGCACCCGGACGAGAACTGGATCGAGCCGAGGAAATAGTTGGCGACGTCGATTTGGTGGTACGCCGGTACCGGGAATCGATCGAGCGGCAGGCGACGGCCGGTGGCGAACGTGAGCTGCCGGTCGGGCCGCGCCGTGGTCTCGTCGAGATAGGCGATCACCGCGTCGGTGGCGTCGCCGATCTCGCCGACATGCAGGATGTCGACGTCGGGATAATAGTCGGAATGGGCTGACACCGAGGGACCGCCGAGCACGGTCACCACGCCCGACCGGTGCGCCCGGTCGTTGATCCGGTCGATGAACGGGCGCTGCACGTGCATGCCGCTCATCAGCACCGCGTCGGCCCACGCGTAGTCGGCATCGTCCGCCGGCGATCGGTTCTGGTCGACGAACCGGATGTCCCACTCCGCCGGGAGGTAGGCGGCGACCAGCAGCAATCCCTGGGGCGGCATGAACGCGTCGACGTCCGGGAACAGCTTGTAGGCGTGCTGGAAGGTGCCGAACGACGGCGCGTATTCCGGAAACACGTACAGGATGCGCCGCTTGTTCCGGGGCCGGTAGGTGGTTCGCCCGTCGGGCCTCGCCGTCGCCGGTTCGGGCCCGTCGGACCGGTGTGCCCTGTCCGGCATCTCTCACACCGGCCATGGTCTGCGCGCCGCTGTCGCTCCGACAGGGCAGGAAGGCTGCGCGGCACTATTCGAGCCGCATCGGGCAATTAGCGTGACGCACCCGGTCGGCGCGACAGCGCCGCGCTGCGGGTCGCGCCCGGGCAGCCCGCCCGCGATCGTCCGAAGGCCGTGTCCCATGTGCCTCACCCGTCACCGCAACGGAGGCCGCCGCGCGGTCTCCGGTCCTGTCATAGCTTGGGCTGATCCGCGCCATGCGGACGGCCCGGCTCCACGCGGCCGGGCGCCGAACGGACGCACGCCGGAAACCGGCGCCGTGCCGACGCCGCCGCCCGACACCTATGCGTCGTCAGCCGTGAGTTTAGCCCGCACTTCTCACACTGGCCATGGTGGATCTGGTTCGCGGGATGGTAACACGGTGCCGGGCCCGGCGCATCCCGATAGCGGCCGGTCGCGCACGTGTGATGGCGGCCGCCTCGTGCCCCAGCGTCGCTCAGTGGTCGCCGCGCAGCGCCGCCCTTAGCTGCCGCAGTTCGACCAGCAGGGCCTGCAGGTCGGCGCGCAGTTCCTCCGGCAGCGCGGTCGCCGGGCCGGCGGCTGGCGACTGGCCGCCGCCGGGGCCGGCGTCTTCCGCCCGGCCCTCGCGCAGCAACCGCTGGACGCCCTTGATGGTGTAGCCATCCTGGTAGAGCAGTTGCTGGATGCGGCGCAGCAGGTCGACGTCCTCCGGCCGGTAATAGCGCCGGCCGCCGCCGCGCTTCAGCGGCCTCACCTGGGAGAATTTGGTCTCCCAGAAGCGCAGCACGTGCTGCGGCACCGCCAATTCGTCGGACACCTCGCTGATCGTGCGATAGGCGGTGGCCGACTTGCCGGCGCCGCGCGCCCGTACCCCGATATTCGCCGGATCGACCATGGTTACACGTCGCCTTCGCCGTTGGTCAGCTGGCCGTTGATCCGATCCTTCAGCACGTGCGACGCCCGGAACACCAGGACCCGCCGCGGCAGGATCGGCACCTCCTCGCCGGTCTTCGGGTTGCGCCCGACCCGTTCGCCCTTCTGGCGCACGCCGAAGCTGCCGAACGAGGAGATCTTCACCATCTCGCCGCGCTCGAGCGCGGTGGAGATTTCTTCAAGCACCGTCTCAACCAAATCCGCCGACTCGTTGCGAGACAGGCCGACTTCCTCGTAGACGGCTTCGCTCAACCGTGCCCGCGTCACTGTGGTATCGGCCATGCCCTTCCCCCAGTTTGATTAACGGCACGGTACTTCGCGAGGAATAAGTCGTCAATTACAAAGAGTTGGGGACTGTCTTTAAGTCGAAATTCTGATATGCCACAGTCACCAGCGAACCAGCGCCGAGGCCCAGGTGAAGCCACCGCCCATGGCTTCCATCAGGACCAGGTCGCCCGGCTTGATGCGGCCGTCTTCGAGCGCGGCGTCCAGCGCCAGAGGCACCGATGCCGCCGACGTGTTGGCGTGGCGGTCCACCGTCAACACCACCCGATCGGTCGGCAGCCCCAGCTTGCGCGCGGTGGCGTCGATGATGCGCTTGTTCGCCTGGTGCGGCACCAGCCAGTCGATGTCGGCCGCCGTCAGCCCGGTGGCCTCGAGCGCCTCGTCGACCACTTCGGCCAGCCGCACCACGGCGTGCTTGAACACCTCGCGCCCGGCCATCCGGACGTGGCCGACCGACTTTGTCGACGACACCCCGCCATCGACATACAGCAGGTCGTGGTGGCGCCCGTCGGAATGCAGGTGGGTCGTCAGGATGCCGTAATCGCGGTTGGTTCCCGCACCCTCCACCGCCGACAGCACCACCGCGCCGGCGCCATCGCCGAACAGGACGCAGGTGGTGCGGTCCTCCCAGTCGAGAATGCGCGAGAACGTCTCCGCGCCGATCACCAGCGCCCGCTCTGCTTGGCCGACGCGGATGAAGTTGTCGGCGACGGCCAGCGCGTAGATAAAGCCCGAGCACACCGCCTGGACGTCGAACGCCGTGCCGTGGTGCATGTCGAGCGCCGCCTGCACCCGCGCGGCGGTGGCGGGAAACGTCTGGTCCGGAGTCGCCGTCGCCAGCACGATCATGTCGATATCGGCCGGTATGGTCCCGGCGTTCTGCATCGCGGCCCGGGCCGCGTTCAACGCCAGGTCCGAGGTCTTTTCGCCGTCCGCGGCGAAGTGCCGTTTGCGGATCCCGGTGCGCTGGACGATCCATTCATCGGAGGTGTCGACGCTTTGAGCGAGTTCGTCATTGGTCACCGCTCGCTCGGGCAGGTAGGCGCCGCAGCCGATGATTCGCGATCTCCGGACGCTCATATATTCACCGCTCCAACTTCGGATGAAACGCCTCCCAAGCCGTTTGCATCAAACCTGTTCAAGTTCAAACTTATGCAACTCTTCTTTGACTTTGTCATTGAATCCGTGCCGCACCAGATCGATGCCGGCGTCGACGGCGCTGGCGAATCCGTGGGCATCGGTGCCGCCGTGGCTTTTCACGCAGATGCCGCGGAGGCCCAGGAACATGGCGCCGTTGTACAGCCGCGGATCCATGCGGTCGCGCACTTTCTTGAAGGCGTTCCGCGCCATCAGGTAGCCGATCCGCGCCATGACCGAGGACCGGATGGCGCGGCGCAAGAACTCGCCGAACAGCTTCGCCGTTCCCTCCGCGGTCTTGAGCGCGATGTTGCCGGTGAACCCGTCGGTCACCACCACGTCGACGGTACCCGCGGGGATATCGTTGCCCTCGACGAAGCCGTGGAAGGTGCCCGGCAGCTCCAGCTTGCGCAGCTGGGTCGCGGCGTCCTTGACTGTGTCGTTGCCCTTCAATGCCTCGGCGCCAACATTGAGGACGCCGATCGTGGGATCCTTCAGACCCAGCACGGCCTTGGCGAAGACCGCCCCCATCACCGCGAACTGCACCAAGTGCACCGGCCGGCAATCGATGTTTGCGCCCAGATCGAGGATCACGCTTTCGCTGCGCAGAGTCGGAAAGAACGAGGCGATGGCCGGCCGGTCGATCCCCGGCAGGGTCTTGAAGACGAATTTCGCCATGGCCATCAACGCGCCGGTATTTCCGGCCGAAACGACGCATTGCGCCTCGCCATTGTCGACCGCGTCGATCGCCAGCCACATGCTCGTCTCGCGGCCGCCGCGCAGCGCCTGAGACGGCTTGGCGTCATTGGTCACCACCTCGGCGGTGTGGCGCACCGTCGAGACATCCGCCAGCCTGGGTTGCCGGGCCAGCAGCGGACCGATCTTGGCCTCGTCGCCGAAGATCAGGAACCGCACCGTCGGATGGTGCCGTCGCGAGATCTCCGCGCCCTCGATGACCATCTCGGGAGCGTGGTCTCCCCCCATGGCGTCGAGCGCAATCGTCAGTTGCCCGGTTCCTGCCTGCGCGGTCATATCCTGCCCGCCGGTCGTTGCATCCGGTCCACGCAAGTCGCACCCGTCGCAGGTCGGGACGCCCTGTAACGGCCATCCCAGGCCCCAGGCGCGTTGCGCACCCCTAACGACGAGCCGGCACCGCGGCGTGCCGCGCGCCTGACCTGGTGACCTCGGATCGTCGTCACAGGGGGGCCGGACTTGCGCCGTGCGGTCCTAGGCTTCGGCCGCCGCTTTAACCACCTCACGGCCGTTGTAATGGCCGCAGGCTTCACAAACATGATGTGGACGCTTCAGTTCACCGCAATTGGGGCATTCGGCATAGGCACCGGCCGACAAGGCGTGGTGCGATCGGCGCATATCCCGCCGGGACTTCGATGTCTTTTTCTTGGGAACGGCCATACGTCGATACTCGCTATTTCAAAAGGCGGCCCTTAGGAGGCCGCCTGCCGCGCAGGTGTCATAATCGAAAAGAGTCCGGGGGGTAAGCACGATCACTTCGCCGCGTCGTGCATTTGCTACGGCCGCGGTTTGAGCCGCGCCAGGCCCGCGAAGGGTTTCGCGGCCGCCGCCTCGCCGCTGTCGATCGGATCGAACTGCGCGCCGGGCGCTCGCGGATAGGGCGGCAGCGCAAGCGACAGCTGCTGTGCCGTCAGCTCGCCGAGATCGATGGCACCGCCGTCCACCGGCTCCGGCTGCTCCGCGTCGGGGTCCAGCGCGACCTCATGGACCGCCACATGCCGATGCTCGGTGGTAAAGCTCACGGCGAAGCTCTCCTCGATTCTCGCCGGCACCGGCTCCAACGTGACGACGCAGGTCTGGGTGATGTCGGCCCGCAGGTCACCGTTCACGGCGATGAGGCCGCCACGCCGGCGGCGCAGCTCGATGCGCGCCTCCAGCCGGTCCAGCCCGACGAGACCGAATCGCTTCGCGAGCGCGGCGCACTCGGCCGCGGTCGCGGCGATCGAGCTCGTTGCGCGGCCGTCATCCAGACTGTCGATCGCGATCGGCCGGTGAAACTCTTGCTGTGGTTTGGACATGAAGGATCCCCCTGTAGCGCCGCCGGTCACCCGGCATCGGCGGCGGCCGGCGGCGGACCGAAGGCAACCCTGCCGTCCAGCAGCGACTCGACCGGCGCGTCCGCCAGCGCCGCCGACTCGCGGCGCAGATAGGACTCCATCGCCACGACCTGACCGGGCACGGGCGTCGTCGTGCCGTACAGGTTGCGCCGCAGCGCGTCCGCCAGGACGCCGCCGGGCGGGGCCCTCAGCCCCTCTTCGTAGGCCGCCGCGCGGCCATAGAAGGCCTGCGCCATGAACTTGACCTTCTTGCCGACGCTCAGGTCGCCGACGCCCATTTCGCGCAGGTTGACGTCCATGTCGGCGAACATGTGGTCGAACAGCGCCTGCGCGAACGCTTCAGTCCGCGCCGCGTCGTCGCGCAATCGCCGAAGCAGCAGAAAGGCGTGCAGCAGGACCATATCGAATCGGCCGTCGACACTATCCGGCACGCCGCAATGCAGATAGAATTCGGGACGGCGCGACTGTTCGACCAGACCGATATACAGCGTACCGACGGCTCGGTCGGGGCGGTTGCGGCGAAACAGGCGGGCGATCACGAAGGTGGCCTTCGGTTGCGGGCGACGGCCAACGGCAGTTTGACAGCGGCCGCCCGGTGTAGAAGATGACGGCTTGCCAGATGGGAGGCCGGCGCCGATTCGTCAATCGATCGATCGGCGCCAGGCGGCGTATGTGCCGCCAACCGCTGTGGTGGAGCATTGATGATCAGAG
>JAZFQW010000036.1:0-2421 GCA_036445335.1 Alphaproteobacteria bacterium
CAATCATCCGGATGATGGCGGCGACGGACCAGACGCGGGAGGTGCGAACTGATGGAAGCGGGCGCAGATGGACTCCGCCTGCGCCGACTATCGGTCATGATAGTCTGGTGGGCCGTATTTGCCGTCCTTACTTACGCGGTCTTGGCTCGGGTTTCATCGCTGCTAGCCGATGGCTGGGACAATGGATGCCCGGATCATCTGATTCCAGCAACCGAACCGACGGTCGGGGGCGGAGCGGAGAACGAACATAAATTTCTCACGCGCGATCGCTGTTTCGATACGGGCATTCATTTGCAGGCCGGCGAGAAATACCACATTGCCGTTGACGTGAAAGAGGCCGAGGACTGGATAGATAAGACGATCCCAGCCAATCCAAATGGTCTTGACAATTGGCGCATGAATTGGCACCCGCTGATGATCGCGACGATGCCGTTTCGGCGCCATTTGAAGGACAGCTGGTTCGTCCTGATGGGAAAGATCGGGCGGAATGGTACGACCTTCAAGGTCGGATCCGGCAGGACCATAAGGGCGACCGAGACCGGCCGCCTGTTTCTCTATGTCAACGACGCGATTCCGCCGTTCTGCCGGCGCGGCTGCTCGTTTGGCTACGAGAACAATGTGGGCGCCGCCAAAGCAATGGTTTGGCGCTTGCCCGAGTAGCAACGCCGACGCATTCGCGGGACAGGATTTCCGCAGCGTTTGCAACCAGGCCTCGGCCTCGAGCGCCTCAGTTCTGGCACGGCGCCGTTAGCCGAAGCGCGACAGCTACTCCCGCCGCCGCCGCCCGAGGACCGTTTGAACTGGCGCGGGTGCACCCGCCTGGTATAGTGGCGTTGCCAAATCCCGCGAACTCGAAACCGGGTCATGTCGGATCGATCGGTCACGATTTTCGGCGGCGCCGGGTTCATCGGCCGCTACCTGGTGCAGCGCCTGGCCCGACGCGGTGACCAGGTTCGGATCGCGGTGCGCAACCCGGACCGCGCCCTGTTCCTCAAGCCCATGGGCGAGGTGGGGCAGGTGGTGCCGGTCCAGGCCAACATCCGCGACGACCGGACGGTGGCGGCGGCGGTGGCCGGCGCCGACGCCGTCGTCAACCTGGTCGGCATCCTGTTCGAGAAGGGCCGGCAGCGTTTCGACGCCGTGCACCGGGACGGTGCCGCCCGCGTCGCCCGGGCGGCGTCGGAGGCCGGGGCGGCGCGGTTCGTCCAGATGTCGGCGCTCGGCGCCGCGGCGCAGTCGCCATCGCACTATGCCCGCTCCAAGGCGGCGGGCGAGGCGGCGGCGCGCGAGGCCTTTTCCGGCACCTCGATCGTGCGGCCGGGCGTCGTGTTCGGGCCCGAGGACGACTTCTTCAACCGTTTCGCCGCGATGGCCCGGCTCACGCCGGTGCTGCCGGTGTTCGGCGCCTGGCCACCGCGCATCGAATCGCGGCCGGGAGGCGGCCTGCGGCTGCGACCGTTCGGCGGCGGCGGCACCCGATTCCAGCCGGTCTACGTGGCCGACGTGGCCGACGCCATGGCGCGCATTCTCGACGATCCCGCGACCGCGGGCCGGACCTACGAGCTGGGTGGGCCGAGGGTTTACAGCTTCAAGGAGATCTTCGAGCTGACCTTGGCCGAGACCGGCCGCCGGCGGCTGCTGGTGCCGTTGCCGTTGTGGGTCGCCGCATTACAGGGGGCGGTCCTGGAATGGCTGCCGGTGCCGCCGCTGACCCGCGACCAGGTGCGGCTATTGCGCCACGACAACGTGGTCGGCGGCGACGCGCTCAAGCTCGAGGACCTCGGCATCACGCCGACCGCCGTGGAGGCGGTGCTGCCCACCTACCTCGGCCGCTATCGCCCGAGCGGTCAGCCGAGATAGATCCAGGCCAACAGCCCGCCCCCCAACAGGACCCGGTACACGACGAACGGGGTGAAGGTGGCGCGGCGGAGCCAGCGCATCATCCCGGCGATCGACGCCAACGCCGCCAGGAAGGCCAAGAGGGCGGCGATCAAGGCGTCGAGGCCGAGCCCCAGCGACGATGTCCGATAGATGTCGTAAGCGACGACGGAGCCGGCCGCGAGGATGGTCGGGATCGACAGCAACATGGCGAAACGCGCCGCCTCCCGGCGCTCGTAGCCCAGTAGCCGCGCCGCGGTGATGGAGATGCCCGCGCGGCTGGTTCCGGGCATCAGCGAAAGCACCTGGGCCAGGCCAACGACAAGCGCGTGCCCGGCGGCCATGCGTTCCAGGCGGCGCACGGTCGCCCCGAAACGGTCGGCGGCCAGGAGCGCCAACCCGAAACCCAGCGTGGTCCAGGCTATGACCGTGACCCGACGCATGACGTCGGTGCCGATCACCTCGTACACCACGATCGCGGCGCCGATGATCGGCAGGGTGGCGATGGCGAGATGGGCGGCAAGCCGCGCCCCCTCGTCCTGC
>JAZFQW010000037.1:0-2327 GCA_036445335.1 Alphaproteobacteria bacterium
GCGCACCCCGGCCTCGCTGAGGTCGCCGGCGTGCTTGGCGAGCTGGGTAGCGTTGGTGGTAAGCGTCAGCTCGTCGAGCTCGCCCGAGCGCGTGAGCTCGCCCAGCCGGCGCACCAGCCAGATGAAGTTGCGCCGCACCAGCGGCTCGCCACCGGTGAGGCGCAGCTTGCGCACGCCCAGGCGCACGAAGGCGCGGCACAGGCGGTCGAGCTCCTCCAACGACAGGACCTCCTTTTTGGGCAGGAAGGTCATGTCCTCGGACATGCAGTAGACGCAGCGCAGGTCGCAGCGGTCGGTGACCGACACGCGCAGGTAGGAGATCGGGCGCGCGAACGGATCTATCAGCGGTTTCAACGCCATCGCAGCTTTTCGCTCCCCTCCGGTGCGAATGGTTCGCCGGCCCAGTCTAGCCCATGGCGGGCGGCCCTGTCGCCCCGCGGTTGGGCGAGGACTTAGGCCGTTTCCGGCCGCCGGCAAGGGGCCGCCGGGGGCCTCCCAGGCGGGCGTCAAGCGGGAAAGGTCGACACTCGCCGAGGTGCAGCAGCCGACCTGGCCGGCAATTTCAAGAGTGCCCCGATGCAGCTCGGCCTTGGTCACCGCCAGGCCTGTCGGCACCGTACGGTGCCGGTCGGGCGCGGTTGCTGCCGGGTCGTGGACGCGGCCTGGCGCGGTCGTCGTCATGTCGGACCGCGCAGTCGACCACCCATCGGCGGACAGGCGCCCCGGACCGGATTTTTTTAAGAGGTTGGTTGTTCAGAAATTGGCGAATATTCGGTTAAGGCGGGGACCGGCGGGCGGATATCGGGCGGATATCGGGCGGATGTCGGGCGGATGTCTGGCGGATGCCGATCACGGTCTCGGCGCCGGTTCCTCGCCTACTCGACCAAACTCCGCGCGCGGTCGATGACACGCGGCGGCAGCCGCAAGCCCATGCTCTCCGCCGCCTCCGGGTTGACCACGAGGCCGGTCGCGCTCGCTGGTCGTACCGGGATATGTGCCGGCGCTTCGCCGGCGAGAATGCGCAAGACAAGATCGCCGGCCTGGCGGCCGAGGTCATAATAATCCAGGTACAGGGCGGCTACGGCGCCGCCCGCCACCATTTCGGGGTCGGTGGCGAAGATCGGCACGTCGCGGGCCGCGCCCAGCTCGGCCGCATGTTCCAACCCCTCGGCGGCAAGCTCGTCGCCGCCGAGGAGCAAGACTGCGTCCACCTCTGTGATCATCGTCTCGAGTGCGCGGTCGAATTCGTCGCGACCTGCGGCCGGCACGGCGACGACCTCGATGCCGTACGCGCCGGCGGCGGTCGCGAGCTCGCGGGCTTCGGCGGCAATGCGGGGCGTGTTCGATCCGAAGGGCACGCCGACTTTCGTGGCCTGCGGCAAGAGCTCCAGAATCAACGACAAATGCTCCGTCAGCGGTGCGCGATGGGCCAGGCCGGTGACATTGGCGTGGGCGTCGGTGACCAGACCGGCGACGAGCGGGTCCTCGACCGCGGCGAAGACCACGGGGATGTCGGCGGTCGCCGCCGCAACCGCCGCTGCCGAGGGGATCGAGATGGCGACGATCACATCGGGTCGGGCGGAGGCGAGGTCGCGGGCGATCGCGGCGGCCACCACCGCATCGGCGCCGGCGCTGCGATACTCGAAGCGCAGGTCACGGCCCGTGCGCAGGCCGGCCTCGGCCAGCCGGTCACGCACGCCGTCGCGCACTGCGTCCAGAGTGGCGTGCTCGACGATTGCGGTGACGGCGACGAAGGGCTCCGCCACCGCGGCCTGGACCATCCCGAATGCGGCCAGGAACGCCGCGGCCGTGCCGCCGACCACGCACCCCGCGCGGCGTCGCGCCTTGGCGTCTCGCTCCATCGACATCAGGGTGCAGGGCCCGCGATCCGCCGTCAAGCGACAGGTCGCGCCGCCGCCCCTTGCCGTCGCCAAAGGCGCCGGCCATAGTCGTATCATGGTGCGTCGCGGGAACGCGGCCCAGGGGCCAAGGCCCCGGGATTACGCCATGAACGACTACCTTCTGCGCCCAAATCCCGACGACCCGCGCCAGGCCGCGCGCGTCAAGGGCGTGGACCAGACCGGCGCCGAAATCGAGACCTCGGTCGTGGTCGAGCGACCACTGACCCTGGTCCTCAATGGCCAGGAGATCGTCACCGTGATGACGATCGGCGATTATCCGGACTATCTGGCGGTGGGATATCTCGTGAATCAGAACATGTTGCGGCCCGACGACGAGATCACCGGCATCGACACCGACGACGATCTGGGCGTCGTCGTCGTGCGCACGCGGCGCGAAACGGACTACGAATCGAAGCTCAAGAAAAA
>JAZFQW010000038.1:0-2438 GCA_036445335.1 Alphaproteobacteria bacterium
GCCACGGTCCCGAAGGTCTGGCTGGTCTGAGCGGGCAAACACAGCGAGAGGAAGGCCGAGCCGTGCACCTGACACCGAGAGAGAAGGACAAGCTGCTGGTCGCGACCGCCGCTATGGTGGCGCGCCGGCGCCTCGACCGCGGCGTCAAGCTGAACCATCCGGAGGCGGTGGCATTGATCACTGACTTCGTCGTCGAGGGCGCCCGTGACGGCCGGCCGGTGGCCGACCTTATGCGCGACGGCGCCGGCGTGCTGGCCCGCGAGCAGGTGATGGACGGCGTCGCCGAGATGATCGGCGAGATCCAAGTCGAGGCGACCTTCCCGGACGGCACCAAGCTGGTGACGGTCCATCAACCGATCCGCTGAGGGGGGCGGGCGATGATCCCAGGCGAAGTAATCACCGGCGAGGGCGACATCACGCTCAACGAGGACCGCGAGACCGTCAACCTGGAGGTCGCCAACACCGGCGACCGGCCGGTGCAGGTCGGCTCGCATTACCATTTCTTCGAGACCAACGAGGCGCTGTCCTTCGACCGAGCGGCGGCGCGCGGCTTCCGGCTGGACGTTCCGGCCGGCACGGCGGTGCGCTTCGAGCCCGGGCAGACTCGCACCGTGCAGCTGGTCGCCTATGCCGGGGCGCGCGCCGTCCACGGCTTCAACGGCAAGGTCAACGGGGTGCTCTGACATGGCAAACACACTTTCCCGCGCCGCCTATGCCGACATGTTCGGCCCGACCGTCGGCGACCGGATCCGGCTGGCCGACACCGAGCTGTTCATCGAGGTCGAGGCCGACCGCACGACCTATGGCGAGGAGGTCAAGTTCGGCGGCGGCAAGATGATCCGCGACGGCATGGGCCAGTCCCAGGTCTCCCGCGCCGACGGCGCCGTCGACACCGTGGTCACCAACGCGCTGATCCTCGACCATTGGGGGATCGTCAAGGCCGATATCGGCATCCGGGACGGGTGCATCGCCGGCATCGGCAAGGCCGGCAACCCCGACGTTCAGCCCGGCGTCGACATCGTCATCGGGCCGGGCACCGAGGCGATCGCCGGCGAGGGCAAGATCGTCACCGCCGGCGGACTGGACGTTCACATCCACTGGATCTGTCCGCAGCAGGCCGATGACGCGCTGTACAGCGGCATCACCACGATGATGGGCGGCGGAACCGGTCCGGCCGCCGGTACCAACTCCACCACCTGCACGCCCGGCCCCTGGCACATCGGCCGCATGCTCCAGGCGGTCGAGGGCCTGCCGATGAATATCGGCCTGTTCGGCAAGGGCAACTCCTCGACCGCCGCGCCGCTGGTCGAGCAGGTTGAGGGCGGCGCCTGCGCGCTCAAGCTGCACGAGGACTGGGGCACCACGCCGGCGGCGATCGACCGCTGCCTAGCGGTGGCCGACGACTTCGACGTCCAGGTGCTGATCCACACCGACACGCTCAACGAGTCGGGCTTCGTGGAGAACACCGTCGCGGCATTCAAGGGCCGCACCATCCACGCGTTCCACACCGAGGGCGCCGGCGGCGGCCACGCGCCCGACATCATCAAGGTGTGCGGCGAGGCCAACGTGCTGCCGTCGTCGACCAACCCGACCCGCCCGTTCACCGTCAACACCCTGGACGAGCATCTCGACATGCTGATGGTGTGCCACCACCTCGACCCGAAGATCCCCGAGGACGTGGCGTTCGCCGAGAGCCGCATCCGGCGCGAGACCATCGCGGCGGAGGATATCCTGCACGACCTGGGCGCCTTCAGCATGATCGCCTCGGACAGCCAGGCCATGGGGCGGGTCGGCGAAGTCATCATCCGCACTTGGCAAACCGCCGACAAGATGAAGCGCCAGCGCGGCCGCCTGGCCGACGAGACCGGCGACAACGACAATGTCCGGGTCAGGCGCTACGTCGCCAAATACACGATCAACCCGGCGATCGCCCACGGCGTCGCCGGCCATGTCGGCTCGGTCGAGGTCGGCAAGCTGGCCGATCTCGTCCTGTGGGCGCCGGCCTTCTTCGGCGTCAAGCCCGACGTGGTGCTGAAATGCGGCACTATTGCCGCGGCGCCGATGGGCGACCCGAACGCTTCGATCCCGACGCCGCAGCCGGTGCATTACCGGCCGATGTTCGGCGCGTTCGGGCGGTCGCTGACGGCAAGCGCGGTGACCTTCGTCAGCGCCGCCGCGCTGGCCGCCGACATCGGCGGCCGCTGGGGCCTGGCGCGCGACCTGCTGGCCGTGAAGAACACCCGCGGCGGCATCTCCAAGGCCAGCATGATCCACAACGCCGCGACGCCGGCGATGGAGGTCGACCCGGAGACCTACGAGGTCCGCGCCGACGGCGAGCTGCTGACTTGCGAGCCGGCCGAAGTGCTGCCGCTGGCGCAGCGGTACTTCCTGTTCTGAGCGGCGCCTATGCACGCGATTGAAACGCAGCGCAACCCTCA
>JAZFQW010000039.1:0-4328 GCA_036445335.1 Alphaproteobacteria bacterium
GTCGCGGTCGCTCTCGTCGCGCAGGTCGGCGATGCCCTCGACGGTCTTGTCGTTGGCGACCTCGGCGATGCGCTCCAGCAGCCGCTTCTTGCTGACCTGGTAGGGGATCTCGGTGACCACGATCGCCTCGCGGTCCTTGCGGATCTCCTCCGTGGCGGCGCGCGAGCGCATGACGACGCTGCCGTGGCCGGTGTGGTAGGCGGCGCGGATGCCGGCGCGGCCGAGGATCAGCGCGCCAGTCGGGAAGTCGGGAGCTTCGACGTGCTCCATCAGCGCGTCGATGCCGATCTCCGGGTCGTCGATCGTGGCGCAGCAGGCGTCGATCACCTCGCCCAGATTGTGCGGCGGGATGTTGGTCGCCATGCCGACGGCGATGCCGCCGGCGCCGTTGACCAGCAGGTTGGGGAACCGCGCCGCCAGCACCGCCGGCTCGGTCAGGCTCTCGTCGTAGTTCGGGGCGAAATCGACGGTGTCCTTGTCGATGTCGTCCAGCATCGATTCCGCCGATTTGGCCAGCCGCGCCTCGGTGTACCGCATGGCCGCCGCCGGATCGGCGTCCAGCGACCCGAAATTGCCCTGGCCGTCGACCAGCGGCAGGCGCATCGAGAAGTCCTGCGCCATGCGCACCATGGCGTCGTAGATCGCGGTGTCGCCGTGCGGGTGGTATTTGCCCATGACGTCGCCGACGATGCGGGCGGATTTCTTGAACGGCTTGTTGGAGTCGTAGCCGCCCTCCCTCATCGTGTAGAGGATGCGCCGGTGCACCGGCTTCAGGCCGTCGCGCACGTCGGGCAGCGCCCGGCTGACGATCACGCTCATGGCGTAGTCGAGGTAGGAGCGTTTCATCTCCTCCTCGATCGTCACGGGCGTTATGTCGAATCCGGGTGGGGGGGACGATGGCTCGGTCAAGGACGATCCCGCGCTGGTGGGGCCAAGACGCGCCCGAACCGCGAGCAGCGGTGGACCGGCTGGCACCCTGAAACTTTCATGACGGTCTTAGCAGTATCCGCAGGTGCGAACAACGAAGACGGCGACCGGCGACGGGCCGGTCGAGGAGAGTCGGGTCGTGGCCAACTCCGGTCTCTCGGGGACGTGTAACTTGCTACAGGCAGTGGGCGGAACCGACCCAAATCGGTCATTCGCTACTGCTCAGCATTGGGTCAACGGATTTTCCGGAACCCGCCGGTCAGTCGACATGACGGACTGGAAGTGACATCCGGCCAAGCAATGGCAACTCAGAACACCCCAGCCAAAATCGAGATCAAGGCGCCGAAAATGACCGCCAGCCAGCTTACTCCGGTTGTCAATTCTTCCATAAATTGGCCTTCGGGATTGTCTGGGTCGCGACGCCAGTGACTACATATTCATCACTTCCGCGACTTCAAGTGTGCCGCCGACTTCAAGGAACGGGCATTCCTTAGCCATTTCAAGAGCGGCATCCATGCTGTCGGCTTTCACGATAGAATACCCCGTCAAGGGATTCGACCCACCATCGTCTGATACACCACCTGAGCTTACGGTCTTGGATTTTCCCAAGGGAGTGCCGGGGTTGACTACGGCATCGCCAAGGCCGCCGATCCAGGCTTTCCATTTCGCCATATGTTTGGCTCCCTCCTCAGGGCTCTCAGGCTTTTTTCCACCGTGATAGGCAATGATGTAGTCAGGCATGAGATTTCCTCCTGTTTCTCAATTTCCGTTCGTAAGACGCTCAAGTTTCCTCGGCATCGGTGTGGCTAGCTGGATTCAACCTATGCATCCGCAATACGCTGATTTGAGCCCAATGACCGCAAATGGCCGGTCTGCGCCGTTGACCCCGAATGGCTGCCTTGGGTCATCACCGAGCGTTCTTGGGATCGACCCTTTCCGGCGGTCTAGTCGCTGCCTCTGCCGTCCCTCTGAGCGGCCTTGGGTTCGGCCGGCGGCGCCTAGAACGGGATCTCGTCGTCCAAATCGTCGGCCGGGCCGCCGCCGGGCGCGGGGCCGCCACCGCTACCGCCGGTTTCGCCGCCTCCTGGTCCGCCTGCGCCCCCGCCATAGCCGGTGTCGCCGCCGCCGTAGCCGCCGCCCTCCTGGCGCGGGTCGAGCAGGGTCAGCTCGCCGCGGAATTGGCGCAGCACAACCTCGGTGGTGTAGCGCTCGGCGCCGGACTGGTCGGTGAACTTGCGGGTCTCCAGCTGGCCTTCCAGATAAACCTTCGAACCCTTGCGCAGGAACCGCTCGGCGACCCCGACCAGGTTCTCGTTGAAGATCGCCACGCGGTGCCATTCGGTCTTCTCGCGCCGCTCGCCGGTGTTGCGGTCCTTCCAACTCTCCGAGGTGGCGACCGACAGGTTGGCGACCCGGCCGCCGTTCTGGAACGTCCGGACCTCGGGATCGCGGCCCAGATTGCCGATGAGTATGACCTTGTTGACGCTGCCTGCCATCGCCCATTTTCCGCGGTTGCGATTGATCGGGCGGGCACCATACCGCCAAGCGCTGGCAGCCGCCACCGGGATATCACCGGTGGCGGCGGCGGCCGGCGGTTACGCCGCGGCGGCGGCGGGCGGCGGCGGCGGCAGGGTCTGCTGGGCCGACGGCCGTCCCGCCAGGCCTTCGTACCAGGCGGTCAGGCCGGCGCAGGACTTCATGATCTCGCCGCCCTCCGGCGACTGGGTCATGTAAAACACGATCGGCAGCAGGAACCAGTCGGCCAGGCTCGTCGCGCCGCCGACTATCGAAGACCGTCCGGCCAGCGCCTTGTCGAGCGTCTGCAGCGTCGATTTCAGGCCGTCGAGCGAGGCATCGATCGCCGCGCGGTCGGGTGCGCTGCCGCTCATGGTGGCGCGGACATAGTGCATCAGGTAGCTGCGGATCGTCGCCGGGTATACGGAGTCGACGATGGCGCTGATCCACTGGGTCATCTGCGCGCGCTCCAGCGGGTCGGCCGGCTGCAGCGCCGGGCCGTCGAAGGTCTCGTCGATGTAGCGGGTGATGCCGAAGGTCTCGAACAGCGTGACGTCGCCATGGCGCATGGCCGGGACCCTGCCGAACGGGTGTAACGCCAGATGCTCCGGCGAGCCGAACTCGATCGGCGCCAGCTCGCAGGCCACGCCCTTCTCGGCCAGGACGATCCGCGCCGTGCGCACATAGCTGCTCTGCGGCGGTCCGTAGACGATGATATCGGTCATGTGATCTCTCCCTTGTCAATGGCTTGCGCCAGGTTGTTGAACCCGCTGTTCCAGCCCCAGGTATGGGACTCCCGGGACTCCTTGGTCGGCAACCCCTCGTGCACCAGCGCCAGCCGGGTGCCGCCAGGGGCGTCGTGCAGGTCGATGGTGACCAGCGACACCGCGGACTCCGAGCCCTCCCAGAACCAGGTGAAGACCAGTTTTTCGGGCGGCCTGATCTCGCGATACTCGCCGCACATGGCGTGGACCGCGCCGTCGGGCGCCTTGAACGCGAACCGGAACCGCCCGCCAACCCGGGCGTCGACCTCGATCGATTCGGCGGTGAAGCCCTCGGGGCCCCACCACAGCCTCAGCGTCTCCGGCCGCAGGAAGGCGTGGAAGACCGGGCCGCGGCCCGCGTTGAACGACCGTTCGAGCCTGACCGACAGGTCGGCCGAGTCGACGTCAGCGCTCGTTTCCGGTGGTGCCATTGGTGTCCTCCCCTTGGTTCGGCGCGCCGTCCAGGAACGCCGCCAGCGCCGCCAGTTGCCGGTCCCAGAAGCGACGGTAGTAGTCGATCCAGTCGCTCGCCTCGCGCAGCGGCGCCCGCTCCAGGCGGCAGCGGTGGGCCCGTCCGTCGCGCCGACGCTGCAGCAGTCCGGCCGCCTCCAGCACCCTGAGATGCCT
Organism: Alphaproteobacteria bacterium; assembly: GCA_036445335.1. GTDB lineage: Bacteria > Pseudomonadota > Alphaproteobacteria > DSM-16000 > Inquilinaceae > JAZFQW01. Next base: position 3,834 of record JAZFQW010000039.1, read on the forward strand.
GGAAATCGCCGGCGGCGACACGTCGTGCGGCGCCGCCAGCTCGCCCACCGTCGCCTCGCCGGTGGCGAGCCGCGCCAGGATCGCCCGCCGGGTCGGATCGGCCAATGCCGCGAACGTCGTGTCGAGGGGGCTGGATTGATATTTAACCACTAGGTTAAGTATTATCCCGCTTCGGTCCCGCGTCAAGCCTTCATTGCGCGACGGCGGGCCCGTCGGGGGCTCGCAATTGCGGTGCCGATGATCCATATTTGGTCCCGGATCGAGGTCCGCCTCTATCGGCGTCTTGCCATGGGGGCGCCGGACACACCCTAAATCTTCCATGGCGGTGGGGGCTGATGCACAAGACCATCAGCGTGCGCGGCGCGCGCGAGCACAATTTGCAGAATGTCGACGTCGAGCTGCCGCGCGACAGCCTGATCGTGATCACCGGACTCAGCGGCTCCGGCAAGTCGTCGTTGGCGTTCGACACGATCTACGCCGAGGGCCAGCGCCGCT
>JAZFQW010000040.1:0-3006 GCA_036445335.1 Alphaproteobacteria bacterium
GTGTCTGCGATCGGCAAGGCCACGATTCGGCCACGATATTTACGCTCGGCGGAGCCCCCCCCCAACGAGCCGGCCCGGGGCCGAGGCCGGCGCACGGCCGGCCTTGCCCGCCCCTGTGGCGCTCGACGGACCCCGCGGCGAGGTCGAGCGGCCGCACCGGCGCCGCGGGTCGCGCGCGATGGTCAGATCTGCAGGACGATCTCGCCGAGTCGCTTGGTCAGCTTGAGGTTCTCGGCATAGTCGACCGGTACCGCCACCAGCGCCGGACCGGGCTGGGCGAAGGCCTCCTCCAACGCCTGCTCGAGCTGCCCGGGGCCGGTCAGTGTCCGCCCCAACATGCCGAACGACCGGGCCAGCAGCTCGAAGTCTGGGTTGTCGAAGGCGAGGTCGGAGTGGCGGCCGGCGAACTGCGCCTGCTGCTTCCACTTGATCAGACCGTACTCGCCGTCGACCCAGACCATGACGACCACGTTCCGGTTCAGCCGCACGGCGGTCTCCAGCTCCTGCACGTTCATCAGGAAGCCGGCGTCGCCGCAGATCGCCAGCACGCGGCGGCCGGGGCAGGCGTACGTGGCGCCGATGGCGCCCGGCAGGGCGAACCCCATCGAGCAGAACCCGTTGGAGATCAGGCAGGTATTCGGCTCGTCGCACTGGTAATGGCGGGCGATCCACATCTTGTGGGCGCCGACGTCGGACAGCAGGATGTCCGACGGTCCGAGGAACCGCCGCACGTCGGCCAGCACCCGCTGCGGCTTCATCGGGAAGGACGGGTCGGCGTCGTCGCAGGTCAGCTCCTCGACGATCGCCTGGCGCAAGTCGGCGCGCGCGCCGATCTCGAAGCACGGCAGCCGGTCGGCGCCGAAGCGGTCGTTGACCGCCTCGTTCAGGTGCCACAGCGCGTCGGCCAGATCGGCCACGATTCCGACCGCGACCGGGTAGTCGCGATCGATCTCCGCCGACTCGTAGTCGATGTGGACGATGGTCTTGTCGCGCTTGGCGTTCCAGAACGACGGCGCGTATTCGACCAGGTCATAGCCGGCGGTGATCACCAGGTCGGCCTGCTCGAACGCCAGGCTGATCAGGTCGCGGGACTGCAGCCCGATGGTGAACAGGCAGTGCGGGTCGTTCCGCGGCACCGCGCCCTTGCCCATGAAGGTGTTGACCACGCCGATGCCGGTCTTTTGGGCGAGCCGCAGCAGCTGCCGCGACGCCTGCTTGCGGACCGCGCCGTTGCCGGCGAGGATCAAGGGATTGCGGGCCGCGGCGATCGCCTCGACGGCGGCGGCGACCGCCTTGTGGTCGGCGGCCGGGCGGCGGGTCCTGACCACCGCCATCGGCGTCTCCGCGACCTCCTCTTTCGCCACGTCCTCGGGCAGCTCGATGACGGACACGCCGGGCTTCTCCGTCCGCGCCGTCTTGAACGCCTTGCGGACGACCTCGGGGATCGTGTCGCCGGCGTGGATCGACTGCGCCCATTTGGAGATCGGCTGGAACATGGCGATCGCGTCCATGTTCTGGTGGCTCTCCTTGTGCAGCCGCTTGGTCGACCCCTGGCCGATGATCGCCACCGCCGGCGCCCGGTCCATGTTGGCGTCGGCCAGTCCAGTGACCAGGTTGGTGGCGCCCGGCCCCAGGGTCGCCAGACACACTCCGGCCGTGCCGGTCAGCCGGCCAAAGGCGTCGGCCATGAAGGCGGCCGACTGCTCGTGCCGGCACAGCACGAAGTCGATGCCGCTGTCGATCAGCGACAGCATCAGATCGGCGTTCTCCTCGCCGGGCACGCCGAAGATGCGCTCGACGCCCTCCGCCTTCAGGCACTGGACGAACAGGTCAGACGCTTTCATCGCGAACTCCTTCGGTGGGTCATTGGGATGCCGACGCCATCGTCATCGCGTCCGACCGCAGCACCAGCATCTTGTCGACCTGCATGTCGCGCATGGTGTGGGGGATGCCGCCGACGCCCAGCCCCGACTGCCTCAGCCCGGCGAACGGCATCCAGTCGACCCGGAAGGCGGTGTGGTCGTTGACCATCACGGCGCTGCCGTCCAGCCCGGCAAAGCAGCGCATGGCGGTGTCGATGTCGGCGGTGAACACGGCCGCCTGGAAGGCGTACGGCAGCGCGTTGGCCCGCGCCATCGCTTCATCCAAGTCGGTATAGGGATAGACGCAGACCACCGGGCCGAAGACCTCCTGGGTGGAGACCCGCGACGCCGGCGGCGGCTCGTAGAGCACGGTCGGGGCGTAGCAGGTCTCCGACAGCCGGGTTCCGCCGGCCATCGGCGCGCCACCGCCGTCGACCGCCTCGCCCACCCAGTCCTCGACCCGGGCGACCTCGCGCGGCCGGATCAGCGGGCCGACCTCGGTCGCCGCGTCGGTCGGATCGCCGACCCGCAGCGCCTTGGCCCCGGTCGCCAGGCGCTCCGCCAGGTCCCGCGCGACGTCGGCATGGGCGAACACCCGCTGGACCGACACGCAGACCTGCCCGGCGTGGTAATAGCCGCCCTTCAACAGTCGTGGGACGGCGTCGGCAAGATCGGCGTCGGCGGCGACGATCACCGGCGCGGCGCCGCCGTGCTCCAGCGCGGCGCGGGCGCCCGGCGCCAGCCTGGCGCGCAGCGACCAGCCGACGCGGGCACTGCCGATGAAGCTGAAGAAGCCGACGCGCGGATCGGTGACCAGCCGCTCCGCGACGTCGAGCCGGTCGGTGACGATGGTCCGGCCCCATTCGGGCGGCAGCCCTGACTCGTGCAGCACCGCCATGACCGCCAGGCACGACAGCGGCGTGTCGGGCGCGGGCTTGACGATCACCGGACAGCCGGTCGCAATCGCCGGCGCCACTTGGTGGACGATCAGGTTGACCGGGTGGTTGAAGGCGCTGACCGCGACGACGACGCCGACCGGCTCGCGCCGCGTTGCCGCCAGCCGTCCGGCCGACGCGGCGTTCACCTGCATCGGGATGACCACGCCGCCGTCGCGGCGCAACTCCTCCACACAGGTGTGGAAGCC
>JAZFQW010000041.1:0-4368 GCA_036445335.1 Alphaproteobacteria bacterium
CAAGCCTCCAAATATCCAAATATAGGGTGCCCCGTTGTCCCCTACGGCGGGGCACCAGTGAAGCGGCAAGGTCGACGGTAACGGACCCGCCGCAGGATCACAATGGCGGCCGTCCGCCACGCATGTAGATTACCCAGGGCCGCAAGCGGCCGTGGGCGGGTTGTCGGATGAACGGGAAGACGTCGGTCAATCCCAGGCAATTGGTCGAGCTGCCCGGCGATCTGCATGATCTCCGCGTCAGTCAGGCTGGTGGCGCGCGCCGCGTCGCGCATGAAGCGCCGCCGATTGCCGCGGCGGCGCCGTTCGTCCTTGATTCGGAGGATGACGCGATCACCGTGCCGCGGTTTCCGTCCTCGCGTAGATGAATCCATAGGCGGGGTAGGTCGAGGCGCCGTAGACGCCGCCGGGCGTGTACCACACGCGCACCGCCGACCAATCGTTGCTTCGGGAGACATCTCTGACCGGCGTGTCGAGGTGGATTCGGCCGCGGTTGAGCCAATTGGCGTGGCGCAGCACAATCGTGCGGTCGTCGATGATCTCGGTCACCACCGCAAGGTGCCCGCGGCTGCGACCGCGCCGCCGCAACGCCAGCACCGAACCGACTTCGGGCTGATGGCCGCGCTGATAGCGCCCATCCGCCTGGCCCCACCATGTCCAGGCGTCGCCACGGATCTCGATGTCGGAGTTCTCGCGCGCATAGGGCACGCACTGCAGCCGGCGCGACCCGTTCACGATCCGCGGTCGCAGGTGACCGGGCGCGCTGGAAGCAGCGGCACTCTGCACCGAGTTGTTCGGCGCAAGCGCAGCGGTGTCGGCACCCTGGGATGACGAAAACGGCCAGTTCGGCCCTTTAAGGCGCTCGAGCCGATGGGCGAGCCCCGCGCATGCCGGCAGCGACAGGCAAACCAACGAGATCACCGACGCGCGGCACACGAATGCCGCGCCGCGTTGGAACACTCCGCCCATAGTCTCCCCAGAGTCACGCCGGGAGGTTTAGGAATTGCTTTTTCCCGGCGCTGCACCAGAATTGATGCTGACGGTCGTTTGCGGCCACAAGATCGGGCGGCCACGTCGCTTCCCAGTGTCAAGGTGCCATAACGTACCCGACGGCCGGTTGTGACAAAATTGGGACAAACCACCGAAATGCGTGGCGTCGGTCGGACCGTCGTGACGGCACAGCCGTCAGGCCAGCGCGACCATTACTGGCAATGGCCTTCGAAATCCGCCCTGACCAAGCCGCCTTGATATGATCCGCCGGCGTCGAGGACGGGCCGTGGCCCTCCGGCCGCCGCGCTCACGGCTTGCACAGGCGCCACGGGCCGATGTCGAAATGCAGATGGTCGTGGTGGGCACGATCGTGGTTGGGGCTCAGCACCACCTGGAACAAGTCGCAGGCGCCGCGCGCCGCGGCGCGCACGAAGCGCCGGCGGTCGCCGCGTCCGTGCCAGTCGGTCTCGACGCGGATGATCGTGCCGTCGGCCAGCTCGAAGGCCGAGATGTCGATCGCCCTTCCCTTGGCGTGCTCCGACAGGCGGCCGGAATTGCCCGATCGGGCGCGGCACGAATAGGCTCCGAGATGGTGGATCCGCGCCACGTGCTGGCCGAAATAGCGCTGCGCCAACGGTTGCAGCACCTGCCGCTCGTAGTCGTTGAGCGCCAGCGCGAGCGGGCAGCCCAGGGTGGCCGGCTGGTTGAGCGCGGCGGTCGAGGCGGTGAACTCGATCGCGGTGGTGATGCCGCAGCCGTCGCGGCTGCCGAAGTCGTCGATCCGGCGGTAGTCGACGCCGCGCCCCGACAGCTGCCCGAGGCACTGGCCCGTCGGCAGGCCGGCCGGGTTCGGTCGCGCCGCGTGCGGCGCGTGCGACGACGGCGACGTCGCGTCGCCGCCGCACGCGGCCAGGACGAGCGGCACGACGCAGGCGACGCCGGTGGAAACCCGCCGAAGACTCTGCAGGAGGCCGGCGACCCGGCCGTTCGATTGACAGTTCATCCCGGTCCCTGACCGCGCCGCCGCTTTTTCCGGGCACGCCGCCCGGGTCGGCGGATCGCCGCGCGGCGACCGCCGGCACTCGACTGGCGTTCGCGGCCAATCGAAGCCGATCTCTGATTAAGGTCCTGTTAATGGCGCCCGACGGTCCGCGTGACCGGCGCCTGATGGCCGACATCGCGGCCGAGCGGCCGGCCCCGCTTTCACCGCAATCATGGTGCAGCAGTGCGGTCGATTGCATGGGCATGGGCCGCGTCCTCCAAGCCGGCGCCACCGATCGGCCGGGGACCCGGATGACCGGGATTCATCCGACACATGCCGGAGTCGCCGATGGCGCCGGCGGGATCGTGGAGGGGTTGATGAAAAAGGTCGTTCTTGCTTCGGTCATTGGCGCTCTGGGCGCGCCGGCCTTGGCCCTGCCCCAGGCCGCGCCGGTCGGTGCCGACGCCGCATCGGCCGAACCGCTGTCCGGATTCGAGGGCGGCGCCGGCGGCGAGGACGGCCGTCCGATCGACGACGGCGCCGCGTTCTTCCTGCGCGTCGACCACGATTACGCGCCGTATTACGGCGGCTACCACGAGGGCGGCGAGGGTGGCGAAGGCGGCGAAGGCCACTACGCGCCGTATTACGGCGGCTACTACGAGGGCGGCGAGGGTGGCGAAGGCGGCGAAGGCCACTATCGATTGCACACCCAGCCCTATTTCTATCCGCACCCTACGGCCAGTATCCACATACGGCCGGGCGCCGGCGGGCCCAACGCCACCGCCGGCGCGATCATCGGCGGTGTCGCCGGTGGTGTCCTGGGCTCGCAAATCGGCTCGGGCAGCGGCCAGTTCATCGCCACCGGCGTCGGCACGCTGATCGGCGCGATCCTGGGCATCAACATCGGCGCCTCGCTCGACCGCACCGACGCGGCCTATTTACTCGAGGCCGAGCGGCAGGCGTACGCCACGCCGGTCGGCGACACCATCCATTGGTACAACCCCGGCAACGACCATCGCGGTTCGATTACCGCGACCGCCGAGGGGCGGCACACGCAGAACGGTCAGTACTGCCGCGAGTACAGCACCAGCGTGACCGTCGGCGGCGGCACGCAGACCGGGGTGGGCGTCGCCTGCCTGATGCCCGACGGACGCTGGCAGATCGTCCGGTGACCGGGGCCGGCGGGCCTGGCCCCCATTCCTGCGGAAGATCAGAGATATCGATGGATGCGGGCTAGTCGGCGAGTTCGGTGACGAAGTCCTGATACTTGCCGGCGGCGGTGCGCGGGATCTCCGCGTGATAGCGGATCGGCACCTCGAACGGATGGCCGAACTTGTCCCTGACCCAGCCGCGCAGCGCGTCCTCCTCCGCCGTCGTCAGCGGCCGCGCGACCGCCAGGCGCAGCTCGACGACGTCGCGCGCCGTCTGCGCGAACTGGTATTGCCGGATCGGCGCGATCGCCAGCAGCGCCTGGATATTGCTCGACGACAGCAGCGGCCAGCGTTCCTCGCCCGACGGCATGATCAGCATGTTCTGCCGGCGCCCGAGGATGCGGCGCAGCACCGGCAATCCGCGCCCGCAGGGACAGGGTTCGCCGACCTCGGCATAGTCGCCGACGTCGTAGCGGACCAGCGGCATCGCGAAATTGTGCAGCGGCGTGACGACGACCCGCCCGACCTCTCCCGGCGCGCAGAGGTGGCCGCCCTCGTCCAGCACTTCCACGACGATCCCTTCCGCCTGCACGTGGTAGTGCTCGTGGTCGGGGCACTGCAGCGCGATATAGCCCGCCTCCCGCGTCGTGTAGAGGTCGACCACCGGCACCCCCCAGGCGTTGCGGCACAGCGCCCGGGTGGCCGGCCGCAGAATTTCCGAGATCGTCTCCACCTGGCGCAGCCTGGGCAGCGCGATCCCGTGCTCCAGGCAGTGGGCCGCCAGCCGGTCGGCGATGCTGGGATGGGTCAGCAGATAGTCGGGATTCCGGCGCTGCAGCCACTCCACCTGTTGCTCGATGGAGCAGGTGATGTTGAGGCTGACCGTCGGCCCGGTGGCGAAGGCCCCGCCGCCCGACCGGCCCCAGCTTGGCGCCCGGCTGCCGTCGGGGTACTGCGCCTTGCCCTTTCCCGACTCGCGGATGGCCGCCAGGGTGCCGGTCAGGTCGCGACGGTGCCACAGATGGTCGCGGACGGTGAATGCGCTCCAGAACAGGCTCCACAACTCGGTCCGGACGGCGCGCACCGGCTTTCCGGTGGAACCGGATGTGAAGATCTCGCTCAGCCCGCCGTGGCTTGGCGGCACCTGACCGCTGACCAGGGCATCGCCCGCCGCCTGCACCTCCTCGCGCCGCAACAGCGGCAGGCGCGCCCAGTCCTCGGGCAGCGGCGCGCCGTCCTTGGCGAAGT
>JAZFQW010000042.1:0-8854 GCA_036445335.1 Alphaproteobacteria bacterium
GCTGCCGACATGGACATCTATCGGGTGCGGCTTTCCCAGTCTCGGTCGCCCCACGGGTCTCTTTTCAATCTTTGTTTCAATCACCGTTTACATCTCCGCCATATAGTGTGCGGTTTTGTCCGCTTGAGGCCGCGGCTCGTCGCGCAATCTTATTACATTTAAGGCACGACCAACCCACTGCGCCAGCAAATTGCGTAAGATACAGAAAATTTATGTTCAAATTATTTAGAAATCTGACTTTTCCCGCCATATATGCGAGAAAGCCATTCCACTTCTGCAATTATTAGCACATGTCAGGCACGGCGACCCCCGGCACCGGCGGCGATCGCCAGCAGCAGCAGCATCAATCCGAATGGGCCATCGCCCCACCGCGCGTAAGGCGTCGGCGACGATAGCGCGGTCGGCAGAGCCGCATCGACGACGCCGCTCGACCCGAGGCCCAGCCGCGCAGTCACGACACCATGGGCGTCGACCACCCCGCTGATCCCGGTGGTAGCGACCCGCACCATCGGCAGCCCCTCTTCCACCGCCCGGGTGCGGGCAATGGCGAAATGCTGATAGGGGCCTGCGGTCAGTCCGTACCAGGCATCGTTGGTCAGGTTCATCAGCAGCGCCGGCCGCGGATCGCCCGACTGCGGGTCGGCGGAAACCGAGCCGGGAAAAATCACCTCATAGCAGATCAGCGGGCTGACCGGCGGCAGGCCCGGCATGATGACGGTTCGCGGGCCCGGCCCGGGCGAGAAGTCGATCCGGCCCGGGGTCACCTTGTCGATCGGCAGGATATTGCGGAACGGCACGTATTCGCCGAACGGAACGAGATGGAACTTGTCGTAGCGTGCGACGACCGCGCCGTCCTCGTCGATCGCCAGCAGGCTGTTCCAGTACTGGCGCGGCTGGTCCGGCGGCGCGGCGCGTGGCGCACCGGTGATGATCAGCCCGCCCGGCGGGACCGCCGCGGCGATCGCCCGAAGCACCTCCTCGTTGTTCTCCAGGACGAAGGGCACCGCGGATTCGGGCCAGACGACATGGGTCACCGGCTGCGCGCCGGGCTGGCTGCTCAACGCGATATGCAGCGCAAAATTGTCCGCCAGCCGATCGCGATTCCACTTGTCGGCCTGGGCTATGTTCGGTTGCACCAGGCGCAGCATGACCTCCGGAACGGTGCCGTGATCGGCGCCGGCAAGACGGACGCCGCCACCGACGGCGAGCACGGCGAACACCGCCACGCCGCAGGCCAGCGCCGCCAGGCCGCGTTTCGACCAGCCGCCGTTGGGCGCGATCGCCGCCGCCGGAAGCGCGGCGACTGCCACCGTCAGCAGGCTCAGACCGTAGATCCCGAACACCGCCACGCTCTGCAGCACCGGCGTCCAGGCGACCCAGGCGTAACCGGTCAGGTTCCATGGGAACCCCGTGAACAGATGGCCGCGCAGCCATTCCGCCGCCGCCCACAGGACGGCGAAGGCCAACACCCGCCCCACTCCGCTCACCGGCAGCCGGTGCAGGACCAAAGTCGCCGCCCCGGTGAACACGCCGAGAACCGCCGGCAGGCCGGCCACGGCGAACGGCATCAGCCAGAAATAGCTGGCCAGGTCGACGGTCAGCGCGAAGGCGATCCAATAGAGCCCGACGACGAAGTAGCCGAAGCCGAAACACCAGCCGACCAGGGCCGCGGCGGCGCTGCTGCGCGCGCCGTCGAGCAGCCACAGAAGCGCTGGAAAAGCGATCAGCAGCACCGGTACGACGTACGCCGGCGGCAGCGCAAGGGTCGCCAGCGCGCCGAATGACATGGCGGCCACGGCGCGGCGCCATCCGCGAAGTCCGGCCAGCCGCCGGGCGACCCCGGCGATCGGCGATCGCAACCGGCCGAGCGCGCCCGACACGGCGGCGGCGTCAATCGTCATCGGCGCGCTCTTCCGCGGCGGTCCGGCGCACCCGCAGTCGGCGGATGCGTCTGGGATCCGCGTCGACGACCTCGAACTCGAGACCGGGCGGATGGCGCAGCAACTCGCCGCGGGCGGGTATGCGCCCGGCGATGGAAAACACCAGGCCGCCCAGCGTGTCGATGTCCTCGCGCTCGTCATCCTCCAGCACGCGGCAGACCTTCTCCTCGAATTCCTCGATCGGCAAGCGGGCGTCGGCCAGGAACGACCCGTCGGGACGTGTGATGATCTGCGGCGCCTCCTCGACGTCGTGCTCGTCCTCGATCTCGCCGACGATCTGCTCGACTAGGTCCTCGATGGTGATCAGCCCGTCGATGCCGCCGAACTCGTCGACCACCAGCGACATGTGCTGCCGCGTCTCGCGCATCTCCAGCAGCAGGTCGATCAGCGGCATCGACGGCGCGACGATCATGACTTCGCGCAGCAGATCCCGAATATTGCCCTTCTTGCCGGTGGCCAAGCTGGCCAGCAGGTCCTTGATGTGCAGCATCCCGACGATGTCGTCGAGACCGCCGCGATAGATCGGCAGCCGGCTGTGGGCGCGCTTGCTCAGCAGCTCCAGCACTTCGGGCAGACGCGTACCGACTTCGACCGCGACGATGTCGGCGCGCGGGATCATCACGTCCCGCGCCGTCAGATCCTTGAACCGGAGGATGTTGCCCAGCAACGTGCGCTCATGCGCGGCGACCGGCGTTTCCGGCTCGTGGTTCTCCTCGATCAGCTCCTCGATCGTGTCGCGCCAGTTCGATTCCGACTTGCCGCGCAGCGATGCGCGCAGCCAGCTGCGGAAGAGCCCGGATAGCGATTGTTCGGATTTTTCGGCCCCGCCTTGACGGGGCGATCTACTGAAGGGTGTGTCTGCCATCGGTGGGTGGCGCGAACTACGCCTGCAATCGCCCTTCGGTATAGGGGTCGGCGATTTCGAGGTCCGCCAATACCCGCGTTTCCAGCCGCTCCATCGTCCGAGCCCCGGCCTCAGTCCGATGATCATAACCGAGCAGGTGCAAAACGCCATGAACAACAAGGTGAATGGTGTGATCGCGTGGCGATTTCAACTGCTGCCGCGCTTCCTCGACTACAGTCTCGAACGCCATGACCACGTCGCCCAGCAGCAGCGGCCTACCCGGCCGCGGCGCGCCGGCGCCCACGGTCAACTCGAAGGACAGCACGTTGGTGGGCTTGTCGATGCCGCGGAAATCGCGGTTGAGGCGGCGGACCTGCGCATCGTCGGCCAGCACGACGCTCACTTCCAGCGCTCCGCCGGGACCGCCGGCCGCCGCGATGGCGGACTCCACCGCCGGCCGCAGGTCGATGTCCGGCGCCGCGGTTACGTCGCGCCAGCGCGGGTCGTCGACGCTGACCGCGAGATCCAGGTCGACGGTTGGGTGACCGCCGGATTCCGGGCCGCCGCTGTGTGTGGCGCTCATTTGGGGTCGTCTTCGACGGCGCTCTTGCGGTCGGCGGCGTCGTAGGCACGGACGATCCGGGTGACCAGGCTGTGCCGCACCACATCGCGGTCGTCGAGGGGGACGAAGCCGACGCCCTCGACGCCGTCGAGGATTTCTAGTGCATCGCGCAGCCCCGACCGCACGCCCGGCGGCAGGTCGATTTGGCTGATGTCGCCGGTCACCACCATGCGGCTGTTCTCGCCCAGCCGAGTCAGGAACATGCGCATCTGCATCGCCGTGGTGTTCTGCGCCTCGTCCAGAATCACGAACGCGTTCGAAAGCGTGCGCCCGCGCATGAAGGCCAGCGGCGCCACCTCGATCGTTCCGGTCTCCAAATGTTTGGCGACCTGCTCGGCCGGCAGCATGTCGAACAGCGCGTCGTAAAGCGGCCGCAGATAAGGATCGACCTTTTCGCGTATGTCGCCGGGCAGGAATCCCAGCCGTTCGCCAGCCTCGACCGCCGGCCGCGACAGGATGATGCGGTCGACCTGGCCCTCGATCAGCATCGCCACCGCTTGCGCCACCGCCAGATAGGTCTTGCCGGTTCCGGCCGGACCCAGGCTGAACACGAGCCCGTAGCGCCTGAGCGCGTCGATATACCCCGCCTGATTGACCGTGCGCGGGGCGATCAGGCGCATGCGCGTGCGAATGCCGTTGTCGGGCCGGTTGAAGTTCTCCATTGCCGCGCCGCGGCCGTCGCCCGGCGGCGCGCAGGCCATGTGGACCACAGCGTCGATCTCGGCGTTGCCGACCGTCAGGCCGCGCTCCAGGCGCTCCCACAGCGTGTTCAGCACCGCCATCGCCTTCTCGGTCGCGTCGTCGTCGCCGCGGATCGTCACCCGGTTGCCGCGCGACGACAGCGTCACGGCAAGCTGGTGCTCGATGCGCGTCAGATTGGCGTCGTGTTCGCCATAGAGCAGTGGAACCAGCCGGTTGTCACCGAATGACAGAGCGACGCTGCGGTCCTGCACGGCGGTCAAGCGCATGCCTCCGTGGCCAGCGGGTCGGCGTGACCGCCGCCGATCGAGGCGCCATCGTCGGTCGGGATCGTACCGGCCAAGCTGTTGGCGCGGGCGGCGTCGATGCGCACCTCGACGATGCGGCCCATCGACCGGGCACCGGCGGACGCGTGGACCGCCTGCATGAACGGGCTGCGGCCTTGGACCTGGCCGGCGCGCCGGCCCTTGCGGTCGAACAGCACCGGCACCGTCCGGCCGACGCAGGCGGCGTTGAACGCCAGCTGCTGTTCGTTCAGGAGCTGCTGCAGGCTGGCCAACCGGTCGGCCTTGACGGCATCCGCGACCTGGTCGTCCTGGCCCGCCGCCGGCGTGCCCGGCCGCGCGCTGTACTTGAAGCTGTAGGCCTGCGCATAGCCGATCTCGGCGACCAGGCGCAGCGTCGCCGCGAAATCGGCGTCGGTCTCGCCGGGGAAGCCGACGATGAAGTCGGACGACAGCGCCAGGTCGGCGCGCGCCGCGCGCAACTGGTCGACGATCCGCCGGTAGTCGTCGGCGCGGTGATTGCGGTTCATCGTCGCCAGCACGCGGTCCGACCCGCTTTGCACCGGCAGGTGCAGGAACGGCATGAGCTGGGGCACGTCGCCGTGGGCGGCGATCAGGTCGTTGTCCATGTCCCTTGGATGCGAGGTGGTGTAGCGGATCCGCGCCAGCCCGTCGACGTCCGCCAGCGCGCGGATCAGACGGCCCAGCCCCCACACCGACCCGTCGGGTCCGTCGCCGTGATAGGCGTTGACGTTCTGGCCCAGCAGCGTGATCTCGCGCGCGCCGGCATCGACCAGACGGCGCGCCTCGCCCAGGACCTGATCGGCCGGACGCGAATATTCCGCGCCGCGGGTGTAGGGCACGACGCAGAACGTACAGAACTTGTCGCACCCCTCCTGAACCGACAGGTAGGCCGATACCCCCTGGCTCCCCCGCCGGATCGGCAGCAGGTCGAACTTGGACACCACCGGGAACTCGGTGTTCAAAACGCCGCCGTCCTGTCGCGCCGCCCGTGCCACCATCGCCGGCAGGTCGTGGTAGGTCTGCGGCCCGAAAACCATGTCGACATAGGGCGCGCGGTCCAGGATTTCCGCGCCTTCCGCCTGCGCCACGCATCCGGCGACGGCAATGATCATGTCGCCGTTCCTGGCCAACTTGGCGCGGCGCAGCCGGCCGAGCTCGGAAAACACCTTGTCGGTCGCCTTTTCTCGGATGTGGCAGGTATTGAGAATCACCATGTCGGCGTCGTCAGGGGACGCCACGGGGGCATAGCCAAGCGGCGCCAGGACATCCGCCATGCGGGCGGAATCGTAGACGTTCATTTGGCAGCCCCAGGTCTTAATATAGAGTTTCTTCGTCACCCGCCTGACTTCGTCGTGGTCGGCCGGTCGACCCTGCCGGCCCCTATCACATTCGGCCAATCGACCCGGAAATCAAGGGAATATGTCGACGGCCGCGGCGCCCCGGGCGGCGCCTCGCCGGTCGGCGCGTGCCCGGCATTGGCGTTGGCGACGCCGGCCGAGACCGCGCCCCAGCAATGCGCCGCCAGCGCCTTGCGCGAGCCGGCGTGTTCGAACGTCACCGGTGGGTGGAATTCCACCGTCACCGTGAGCCGGCCGAACCCGGCCATGGCCCACAGATGCGGCACCAACTCCATATCGCCGTACCAGGCGTAGACCGGGCGCAGCCTGCGACCCAGCGGCATGCCGTCCAGCGCCGTACAGGTGATCGACACCGGCTGTACGCAGATCGGCCGATCTGCGATCCGCAGTCCGGCGACGGCGAACAGCGCGCTCTTGAACGGCAGCGTGCGGGTGCCGTCGCTCGAGGTGCCTTCGGGAAACAGAATCAGGCAGTCGCCATCCGTCAGGCGGCGCTGAAGGATGTCGCGGTGGCCCCCGACACTGCCGATCCGGCGGTCGACGAAGACGGTGCGCTGCAGTTTTGCCAGCAGCCCGAAGAACGGCCAGAGGGCGACCTCCGATTTGGCGACGAAGCAGGCCTCGACCAGGCTGCCCAGGACCATGATGTCCAGGTAGGACGTGTGGTTGCAGACGAAAAGGGTCGGCCGCTCGGCGCTGACGGTGCCGCAAACTACGGTATCGATGCCCATGATGCGGCGGCACACGCCGTGATAGAAGCGCGGAAGCGTTCGCGCGAGCGGCCGCTTCAGGGCGACCGCCAGGATCTGGACCGGTATCAGCGCGCAGGTCCACAGAACGTAGGCCAGCAGCCGCGCGGTCCCGAGCAGCGGCGACCTAGTCCGCATGTCCCGGCGCGGACCGTGGCCGCGGTGGTAAATGCGGACCAGGCATTCCCGGACGGACGGCGCCGACGCCGTCAATGATGCGGATAGTCGGGTGCGCCGCGCCGTTCCAGCCCGTAGTGACGATAATATTTCTCCGTCACCAGATCGGTCTTGACCACCACGCAGACGTCGGTGGTCTGAAACTGATAGTCGATCACCGCGCCGTCGCCGACGAAGCCGCCCAGCCGCAGATAGCCCTTGATCAGCGGCGGCAGCGCGCCCAGCGCCGCCTTGGGGTCGAGATCGTCGGCGCCGAGCAGGCACATGCTGGTGTAGCGCTCGGGCAGCGCGGTCGGCCGCAACGCCGGCGGGGCCAAATGGAAATGATAGAGGTAGGACAGCGGCAACCCCAGCTCTGCCGGGTCGACCCCGGGCAGACTGGCGCAGCCGAACATCAGCACGATATCGTGCTGGAAGACGAAGGTGGCGATGCCGCGCCACAGCAATTGCATGGTCTGTCCGGTGCGATGGTTCGGGGCGACGCACGACCGTCCCAGTTCCAGCAGTTCGCCCGGATATGATACCAGCTTGCCGATCTCGTATTCGTCGGCGGTATAGAACGATCCCTTGCGCTCCGCCGCCTCGCGCCGGATCAGGCGGTAGGTTCCGACGACGCCGTCGGCGCCGACGCCGACGCTGCGGTCGATCACCAGCAGATGGTCGGCGATCCGGTCGAATGCGTCGAAATCGCGGCCGGCGGCGACCATCTCGCGGGTCGGCTTGGCGGCCATCTCCTCGTAGAAAATTCGGTAACGCAGAGTTTGGGCGGCCTCGACCTCGCGGGCGTTCCTGGCCAGCCGCACCTCCAGATCGCCGGCGCGAACGCTCCAGCCTTCCTCGTCAATGGGCATGGGACCTGTCATGATTCCGGTTCCCGGTCAGATCGGCGCTTGAACGGTAAGAGCGAAAATCGGACCCACCCCTTAACAGACATGTCAGGACACGCGCAACGGCCGGTTTGCGGCGAAATTGTGGCATTAGTTCGGCATCACGCCGACACCCGGCGCGCCGCGATCGCGCGCCGTCGCGGCAATGTGGGCTAGCGGCGGCGGGCCTTGGTGCCGAGACCGATCTGCTTGGCAAGCCTGCTGCGCTGCTTGGCGTAGTTGGGCGCCACCATGGGGTAGTCCGGGGCCAGTCCCCAACGGTCCCGATATTCTTCGGGCGTCATATTGAAGGCCGTTTTCAAATGGCGCTTCAGCATCTTCAACTGCTTGCCGTCCTCCAGGCAGACAATATAGTTGGGCGTGATCGATTTCTTGATCGGAACCGCCGGTTGCGGTCGCTCGGGCGCAGGCGGCGCCTCTGCACTCGCGCCGGCCAAGGTGTGATAGATTTTTTTGATCAGGGCCGGCAGGTCCGATACGGCCACGGTGTTGTTCGACACATGCGCCGACACGATCTGGGTAGTCAGGGTCTTCAGCTCATCGGACGGTGTGTCGTCGCTCATATCCACAGCTCCCCATGTTTTGACGTTGATTGTATAAGTCGCTCCAGACCGTGTTGCAATAACAATACCGCCGACCAGAAGAGAAAATTATGGACCGGACAAAAAAGACGGATTTCATCCTCGATATCAGGCAAGAAGTTTGCCCCCTTACCTTTGTCCGCACAAAGTTGATATTGGAGCGAATGAATCCCGGTGAAGTTGTCGAAGTGCGTCTGCAGGGGACCGAACCGCTGCAAAACGTGCCGCGATCGGTGGAGGAGGACGGCCATTTGGTCTTGAGTCTGGAGGCCGAGGAGTCCTCCGGCGCCGTCGGACCGCACCGACTTCGAATTCAAAAGCGCTGATCGCCAAGGCCCCTGCGCAATACCAGAGCGTCGGCGCCGCCATTGCGCCGACGGTAGTAATCGGCGCGTCGTCCGACCTGGCGAAAACCGCCGCCGCGATAGAGCGCCCGTGCGCTTATACCGCCGTCACCGCTTTCCGCCTTCTGTCGCCCAGCATTCGATCGGGCTCTAATTCCGGTTCGCGTTCAGCTATCGTGACGTCGGAGACCTGATCGCTGAACGCGGTATCGAAGTCACCTACGAGACCGTGCGGCGCTTGGTTGCGACTGAGTTGTGCGTCAGCGGGCTGTGTGATCAGGATATAAGATGCTCCATGCTCAAATACCCGAGCCGCCAGCAGAACCGCCGCGGGAACCAATTCCA
>JAZFQW010000043.1:0-2932 GCA_036445335.1 Alphaproteobacteria bacterium
TGCGCGGCGACGGCAGTTTCTGCCCGGCAATCGCTGCCGCGGCGGCGCCGGGCGGCGTCCAGCGGGCCGGTCGGCCGCCCGCCACGTCCGCCGAATGCCGCGGTTTTTCAGGGACGCGGGGCGTGGCACGCGGCCTGCACGGTCGATCGGCAATTGCCCGCTGCGGGCTCACCAGGAAAGACCCGGCCAAGCCATGGAAAACGCGATCTACATCGGACTGTCCCGGCAGATGGCGCTTCAGCGCCGGCTCTCGGTCGCCGCCAACAACATCGCGAACGCCAACACGCCCGGCTTCAAGGCCCAGCGGATGTTGTTCGTGCAATTTCTCGCCGCGCCGGACCGGCCCGGCCCCGACCGCGGCGACGCGATCGCCATGGTCACCGATCGCGCGGTGGTCCGCGACTTGCGGGCGGGCGAACTCGAACAGACTGGCAATCCGCTGGACGTCGCCCTGCTGGGCGACGGCTATCTGGTCGTGGAGACCGACGCCGGCCCGCGCTATACGCGCAACGGCCGGCTGGCGCTGGACGCCGAGCGGCGGCTGGTCGACTCCAACGAACTGCCGGTTCTCGGCGCCGACGACCGGCCGATCGTGATTCCGCCGAACAGCGGCCCGATCGTCATCTCGCAGGCCGGCGACGTCTCGGTCGACACCGGGCCGGTCGGCCGCCTTCGGGTGGTCGGGTTCGACGACGAGCTTGGCTTGACCCCGCTGGGCGGCGGCCTGCACGCCAGCAACGAGATGCCGGTCGACGCCGACCAGACCGAAGTGGTCCAGGGCATGCTGGAGGGATCGAACGTCCAACCGATCCTGGAGATGACGCAGTTGATCGAGATCTCCCGCCAGTACCAGTCGACCCAGCGGCTGCTGGAGTCCGAGCACAGGCGCCAGCGCGATGCGATCGGGCGCCTGGCCAACATCAACCGGCGCTAGGGAGTAGGGCCCATGAGATCGCTCAGCATCGGCGCGACGGGCATGTTGGCCCAGCAGCTCAACGTCGAGGTCATCTCCAACAACATCGCGAACATGACGACGACCGGATACAAGCGCCAGCGCGCGGAATTCCAGGACCTGCTTTACCAGAGCCTGGTGCGGGTCGGCTCGACCTCGTCCAGCAGCGGAACGATCGTGCCCTCCGGCGTGCAGATCGGCGCCGGAGTGGAGGCGTCGGCGGTTTACCGAATCCACACGCAAGGCAACATGCAGGTCACCGATAATCCGCTGGACCTGGCGGTCAATGGCGACGGGTTCTTCCAGGTCGAGATGCCGAACGGCGAGATCGCCTACTCCCGCGCCGGATCGTTCCAGCTCAACCCGCAGGGCCAGGTGGTCACGCCCGACGGCTTCCCGATCGTCGGCCCCGGAACGGTGCCCGACGACGCGACCGACATCGAGGTCAACCAGGACGGCGAGCTGATCGTCTCGATCGACGGCCAGGTGACACCGCTGAACGCCGGCCAGTTCGAACTCGCCAACTTCGCCAACGACGCCGGCCTTGAGGCGATCGGCGACAACCTGTTCAAGGAGACGCCGGCCTCGGGCTCGGCCCTAGTCGGCGCGCCGGGCAGCAACGGCTTCGGGCGCATCAATCAGGGCATGCTGGAGACGTCGAACGTCAACATCGTGTCGGAGATTACCCTGCTTATCAGCGCCCAGCGCGCCTACGAGATGAACTCAAAAGTCATCAGCACGACGGACCAGATGATGCAGTCCGTCACCAACATGCGCTAGGGAGCGCGCAGTCGGATGAAGCAAATCGCGGTGATGATCTGCGTCGCCCTGGTGTTCGTCGCCGCGGTCGCGGCCGAGGCGGCGACGCTGCGGCCAGAGGCCGTGATTGCGGGCGACCGCGTCGTGCTGGGCGACCTGTTCGACGGCCTGCCGCCGGACCAGGCCGGCGTGGCGATCGCCCGCGCCCCCGAGCCCGGCCGCCAGGTGACCCTCGACAGTCGCTGGCTGGCGCGCATCGCCCGCGCCCACGGCATCGACTGGATAGACGCCAGCCCCTACGCCCGCCTTGTCGTCCGCCGCGCCAGCCATCGCCTCGGCCACGAGGTCGTCGCCGCGTCGCTGCGCGCCGCCCTGGCCCAGCGGATCGCGGGCGATCGCATCGAAATCCGGTTCGACGGCCGCGCGCCCGAGCTTCACCTGCCGATCGACACCATGCCGACCGTGGCGGTGCGCGACCTGTCCTACGACCGGGCCACCGGCCGCTTCGTCGCCGCGCTGGTCGCCCCGGCGGACGGGCCGGAGGTGCGCCGGCTGCCGGTCTCGGGACGCGCGGTGGCGGTCGTCGAGATCCCGGTGCTGGCGCGCCGCCTGCGCGCCGGAGAGGTGATTGGCGCCGGCGACATCGGCTATCTGGAGGTCTCCGCCGACCGCTTGTCGCCCGACACGGCGCTGGAGCCGGACGAGTTGATCGGCATGAGTCCGCGCCGCGCTGTCGCCGCCAACAGCCCGGTGCGCCTGCACGATCTGCGGCCCCCGATCCTGATCGACCGCGGCGACGGCGTCACCATGGTGCTGCGAAGCGGCGCGTTGACAATCTCCGCCCGCGGCCGGGCGCTCGACCGGGGCGGCCGCGGCGACCTCATCCGGGTGGTCAATGTCGACAGCAACCGCACGATAGAGGCCGAAATCACCGGCCCCGGCGTGGTCGCCGTGCGCAACGGCCCGTTCGTCGCCAGCCTGAACTAGTACCCACCATCATAGAAGGATGACACGTATGACGGCCTTGCAGACCCTTCGGCCAGGAGCGTGGTCCGCGGTGATGCAGCGCATCACAAGGGCCGCGCGACGCCGTCCGAAGGGACTGCAAGGCCGCCCGGAGGGTCGCGTACCGCGCGACCGCCGGAGGGCGTCAGCGCCGCTTGCCGATGCGCTGCATCGCCGGCGCGACGCTTCCTGCCCGGCGGGCGCGGTACGCGATCA
>JAZFQW010000044.1:0-5125 GCA_036445335.1 Alphaproteobacteria bacterium
GCGCGAATTCGAGATGGTCCGCGACTTCTTCACCTCTGCGACCCTGGCGTCGCTAACCGATCTGCTGTTCATCGGCCTGTTCATTACGGTGATCTACATGATCGCCGGCCCGTTGGCGTGGATCCCGGCCGTGGCCGTGATCGTCGCCCTATTCGTCGGCACCCTGGTGCAATTCCCGTTGAGCCGCGCGATCAAGGAGACCCACCACGAGGCGGCGCAAAAGCACGCCATCCTGATCGAGACGGTCAGCGCGCTCGACACCATCAAGAGCCTGGGCGCGGAAAGCCGCATGCAACGCTCGTGGGAGCGGTTCGTCGGACTGACCTCGCGGACCGGCCAAAAGTCCCGGTTCTTCTCGATGATCGGGATCAATCTGACGACGCTGGCGACCCAGCTGGTGTCGGTCTGCACGGTGATCGCCGGGGTCTACCTGGCCGCCGCCGGCGAGCTGACGATGGGGGCGATCATCGCGGCGGTGATCCTGGGCGGCCGCGCCGTCGCGCCGCTGGGCGGCCTGGCCAACACGCTGTCCAGGTTCCATCAGGCGCGCACCGCGCTGGGGACGCTGAACAGTCTGATGGCGCTGCCCGTCGAGCGGCCGGCCGACCGCCGCTTCATCAGCCGGTCGGTCAGCGAGGGCAGCATCGAATTCAGCGACGTGACCTTCAGCTACACCGAGACCGACATCGCCGCCCTCAGCAACATCTCCTTCGCCATCGGCTCCGGCGAGCGGGTCGGCATCATCGGCCGGATCGGCTCCGGCAAGACCACGATCGGCCGCCTGCTGATCAACCTCTACGAACCCGACACCGGCGCGGTGCAGATCGACCGGGTCGACATCCGGCAGTTCCACCCCTCCGACCTTCGCCGCGGCGTCGGGACGGTGATGCAGGACGTGGTGCTGTTTCACGGCTCGGTGCGCGACAACATCGCCCTGGGGCAGCCCCAGGCGGACGACGCGATGGTCCTGCGCGCGGCGCGCCTGGCCGGGGTCGACGATTTCATCGGCAGCCACCCTCAGGGCTACAACATGCAAGTGGCCGAACGCGGCCAGAACCTGTCGGGCGGCCAGCGCCAGGCGATCGCACTCGCCCGCGCGCTGCTGATGGACCCGAAGATCTTGATGCTGGATGAACCGACCAGCGCCATGGACAACGCGTCGGAACAGATGTTCATCCGCCGCCTCGGCGCGGTCCTGAACACCGGCCGCACGCTGCTGCTCACCACTCATCGGATGTCGCTGCTGCGGCTGGTCAACCGGCTGATCATCCTGGAGAAGGGCATGATCATCGCCGACGGGCCGCGCGACGAGGTCCTGACGCGGCTCAAGCAGGGCAAGCTGGAGGCCGGCGCCCAAAAGCACCCCGCCGTCGCCGCCCCGCAGCAGACGCCGACCGCCCTGTCGGCGCAGCCGTCGGCGCTGCTGCCGGCCCGGCAACCGGGTCGCCAGGCGAACGACGCAGGCCCCGCGCGCCCGAGCGCGGCCCAGCAGCCGGAACCGCCGGCCGCGCGCCCCGAACCCGAGGCCGGTCGACCCCAGGATCCGACTCCGGCGGTTCCGCCCCAGGCGGCCGCTCGTCCGACGCCACGACCCGATGACGACATCCGGCCGACGCCCAAGCCGCGTCCGGTGGACGACAAGGCATCGGTCGGCTGAACGCCATGTTGGCAATCCGCAAACGACAGGACTTCGACTACGCGACGGAGGTCCAGGCGGCGCTGCACCAGGGCCCGCGGACACGCAGCCACGTCTTCCTGTTCACCATCATCGCGCTGTTCGCCGCCGGCCTCTTCTGGGCCGACCGCGCGATGGTCGACGAGGTCACCCGCGGCGAAGGCCGGGTGATCCCGTCGCGCCAGATGCAGGTGGTGCAGACCCTGGAGAGCGGGATCGTCGAGGCGATCATGGTGCGCGAGGGCGATATCGTCGAGGCGGGACAGATTCTGCTGCGGATCGACGACACCGGGTTCGCGTCCACCGCCGGCGAGCTGCGGGCCCAGCGCCGCGGTCTGGTGGCCCAGATCGCCCGCCTGCAGGCCGAGGTCGCGGGCAGCGGCGATATTGCGTTTCCCGAAGACCTGGTCGACCAATTCCCGACGATCGCCGCCGGCGAGCTGTCGCTGTTCGTGACCCGGCGCGACGAGTTGGAGTCGCAGCTGTCGATCCTGCGCCAGCAGGTCGAGCAGCGCCAGCGCGAACTGGAAGAGCTGCAGGTCACCGAAGAGCAGTACGCCTCCAGCCTGGCGCTCGCCCGCCAGGAGCTCGCGATCTACGAGCCGCTGTTGGTCAGCGGCGTCGTATCCGAGGTCGAGGTGCTGCGGCTGCGGCGCGAGGTCAACGACCTGCAGGGTCAGCTGGAGGCGGTGCGGCGGTCGGTCCCGCGCGCCGAGTCCGCCATTCGCGAGGCGACCGAGCGGATCGGCGACGCGGCTCTGGCGTTCCGGGCGCAGACCCTGCTGGAGCTGAATCAGCGCAACTCGGAACTGTCGGTCATCGATCAGACGTTGCGCGCCGCGGACGTCAGGGTGGTCCGGACCGACATCCGATCGCCGGTCCACGGCATCGTCAATTCGATGAGCGTGACCACCGTAGGCGGCGTCGTCCAGGCCGGCCGCAACCTGGTCGAAATCGTCCCACTCGACGATTCGCTGCTGGTCGAGGCGCGAATCCGCCCCAGCGACGTCGCCTTCCTGCGCCCCGGCCAGACCGCGACGGTCAAGATCACCGCCTACGATTTTTCGGTCTACGGCGGATTGCAGGGGCTGGTGGAGCGTATCAGCCCCGACACCATGACCGACCAGGACTCCGGCGAGACGTTCTACGAGATCGTCGTCCGCACCGAGGAAAACCATCTCGGCACGCCGGAACGGCCGCTGCCGATCATGCCGGGAATGGTGGCCTCGGTCGACATCCTGACCGGCGAGAAGAGCATCCTGGACTACCTGCTCAAGCCTTTGACGAAGGCCAGGGAAACCGCGTTGCGCGAGCGCTGACGTTGGCGCCAGCCCGCATCTTTCACACTGGCCGCGATCTGCGTGAGAAATGCGGGCTAGGATCGCGGCGCGCGCGGCTGGCGCTGTCCGCCCTGCTCGCCATCGCCGTCGGACTGAACACCCTGGGCACGGTCCGCGCCCAGTCGGTGCCCGACACGTCGGCGCCATCGCACCAGGCGAAAATCAGCCGGGCTGCCCTGCCGGCACCCGTCGGGCTGTTCGGCGCGCTCGAGTTCCAGGCCAGCAGCCCGGTCGCGGTCCCGCAATGGACCCGGGTCGTCGAACGGCTGGCGGTCGAGCGCGCGGCCGTGGCGGCGTGTGGGACCGAGCCACGGGACTGCGGTCCGCGGGTCCTGGAGTGGCGCGCGACGCTGCAGTCGTTGCGCGGGCGCAACCCGATCGACCAGTTGCGCGAAATCAACAGGTTCGCCAATCGCATCGTGCCCTACCGCCTGGACGACGCGAATTTCGGCGCCCGCGACTATTGGGCGTCGCCGCTGGAGTTCCTGCGCCGCGCCGGCGACTGCGAGGATTTCTCCATCTTCAAGTTCGCCAGCCTGCTGGAACTCGGATTCAGCGACGATCAGATGCGAATCGTCGTGGTGTGGGACACGCTCAGGCGGCTGCCCCACGCGGTACTGGCGGTCGACCTCGGCGGCCAGACCTACATATTGGACAGCCAGTCCGACATCGTGCTGCCGCACGACCGGATCACCCAATACCGCCCGCAATACTCGGTCAACATGACCCGGCGCTGGGCCCACGTCCCGGTGACCGGCGGCTCCGGCCGCTAACCCGCACTTCTTGCTGGCCACGGTCTGCGCGGCCAGTGTGAGAAGTGCGGGCTTGGCTATCCGCTCTGCTGCATGCGCATGATGCCCACGAACATCGCGACGACCACCACCAACAGCAGCGGCACGAGGAAGGCGCCGATCTCCTGCCACGCGTCGACCTCGAACAGCGTCCGCCACCACTGCCAGCCATTGCCCACGGCGGCCAGACCGGTGGCCAGGACATCGGCCTCGGCGACCGCCTGGTAGAGCGCGACCAGCCACGCCCAAAGACCGCCGAACCAGGCGCCGATGTTGTCGAGAAGATCACCCATCGCGCCACTCGGGTGCGACAGATCGCGCGCAGTGTCAAGCGCCAGGCGCCAGCGGTAGTGGATCGGGTTCAATTACGTCCGTTTTTGACCCGAAGCTGCCATCGTGGTCGTCGGGACCATTAGCCGAGCCGGTCGAGCTTGACCCGTGCTATACTATTTTCTGGCGAGACACCGGTAGCGTGGTCTTTCAAGCGTATAGACAGCTTGACCGAGGTTAGCAGGCAGCCACCCCGGCAGAGATCGCCTCGCCACTGGAACAACACAGAACAAAAGTGACGCCGGATCAGGCGCACCGCCCGTATTTCTGGGGAGGCAACCATGACACGGTTTCTATCGGCGCTAGTGGCCGCGACGATCCTCTTAGCCAGTGGCGTGGCGGTATTGGCAGGACCCCTTCATAATGCCGCGAAGAAGGGAAACATCGAGCAGGTCGAGCAGCTCATAGCGGAAGGTGTGGACGTTAACCAGCAGGACAGAAGCATGGGCACGGCACTGCACTGGGCCGCTTTAAGGAGCGACGCGGCGGTCGCGGAGGTGCTGATCGCTGCGGGAGCGGATGTTAATGCCGTGTCCAACCAGAATAGTGAAACCCCGCTGCACGTCGCCGCGTTTGCTGGATATGCTTCGTTCGCCGATCTGCTGCTGGCGAAGGGCGCTGATATTGAGGCCATGACCTCTATGGTAACTGGAGGAGGGAACACGCCGCTACACATGGCGGTACGCGGCGGGCAAGAGGCGGTGACGAAGCTGTTACTGGCTCGTGGAGCCGACGTAGATGCCAAATTCCTCATGAACGGCGGGACTGCACTGCATTTGGCGGCCATCCAAGGTAGCGCGGTTGTGGCCGAGGTGCTGATCTCAAACGGCGCGAATGTGGAGGCCAGGAACGCCGACGAACGAACCCCACTCCACTTTGCTGCGATTTGGGGCCGCGTCGGCGTT
Source organism: Alphaproteobacteria bacterium (assembly GCA_036445335.1). Lineage (GTDB taxonomy): Bacteria > Pseudomonadota > Alphaproteobacteria > DSM-16000 > Inquilinaceae > JAZFQW01. The sequence goes on from JAZFQW010000044.1 coordinate 5,042, forward strand.
GCGGAACTCCTCATCGCCCATGGCGTGGACATCAACCCGAAGAGTACCGGCGGAGCGACACCGCTCCACGAGGCTTCTGAGAGG
>JAZFQW010000045.1:0-2784 GCA_036445335.1 Alphaproteobacteria bacterium
GCATGACCCTGGTGCCGCTGGCGATCTACTTCAACCCGCGCGGCCGCGCCAAGATCGACCTCGGCCTCGCCCGCGGCAAACGCAAGTTCGACAAGCGCCAGACCGAAAAGCAGCGCGACTGGCAGCGTGAGAAGGCCCGGCTGATGCGGGAGAAAGGCTAGCCCGCACTTCTCACACTGGCCACGGTCTGCGCGGCGCTGTCGCGCCGACAGGGTAGGAACGCCGCGCGGCGCGATGCCATCGCATCCGTCAAGCGGCGTGACTCCCCCTGGCGGCGCGACAGCGCCGCCCTGCGGGTCGCGCCCGGGCGGCCCGCCCGCGGCGTCGAACGCCTCGACCGTAGCGTTGATACGCTCTTCGGCCTTCTCCTGGCGGCTCCGACCGCCCGGACGCGACGCAGACCGTGGCCAGTGTGAGAAGTGCGGGCTAGTTGACCGGCACGTGCTCGGAAAGGTCTCGGAACCGGACGGTGCCACTCTGGCGAATAATGTCCACGTAACGTCCGGCTACAGGTTCTCGTGGACGTAGCGGATGAGCCCGGCGGTCGAGCTGTCGTGGCCGGCGATCGGGGCGTCGCCGGTCAGCTCGGGTAGGATCGCCTTGGCGAGCTGCTTGCCCAGTTCGACGCCCCACTGGTCGAAGCTGTTGACGTTCCAGATGACGCCCTGGACCAAGATCTTGTGCTCGTACAGCGCGATCAGCTTGCCGAGGGTCATCGGGTCGATCTGCCGCACCAGGATCGTGTTGGTCGGCCGGTTGCCGGCGAACACCTTGTGCGGCACCAGCGCCTCCACCGCCGGTCCGTCCAGGCCGCCGGCGGCCAACTCGGCGCGCGCCTCGTCCGCCGTCTTGCCCGTCATCAGCGCCTCGGTCTGGGCCAACACGTTCGACAGCAGCTTAGGATGGTGGTCGCCCAGCGGGTTGTGGCTGCGACACGGCGCGATGAAGTCGCACGGGATCAGCCGGGTGCCCTGGTGGATCAGCTGGTAGAAGGCGTGCTGACCGTTGGTGCCGGGCTCGCCGAAGATCACCGGGCCGGTCTGGAGGTCGACGGCGTTATTGTCGCGGCTGACCGACTTGCCGTTCGATTCCATGTCGGCCTGCTGCAGGTACGCCGGTAGGCGGCCGAGATACTGGTCGTAGGGCAGCACCGCGTGCGCCGCTGCGTCGAAGAACCCGCCGTACCACACCCCCAGCAGCGCCAGGATGACCGGCATGTTCTGGTCCAGTGGGGCGGAGCGGAAATGGTCGTCCATCGCGTGGGCGCCGGCCAGCAGCTCCTCGAACCGGTCCATGCCGATGGCGATCGCCACCGACAGGCCGATCGCCGACCACATCGAAAAGCGGCCGCCGACCCAGTCCCAGAACGCGAACATGTTGGCGGTATCGATGCCGAACGCCGCGACCTCGGCGCCGTTGGTGGACAGCGCCACGAAATGCCTGGCGATCGCCGCCTCGTCGGCGCCGGGCGCGGTCTCGAGGAACCAGCGGCGGGCGGAAAGGGCGTTGGTCAGGGTCTCCTGGGTGGTGAAGGTCTTCGAGGCGACTATGAACAGCGTGCTCTCGGGATCCAGCGGCTTGACCGTCTCGGCGATATGGGTGCCGTCGACATTGGAGACGAAATGCAGCCGCAGGTCCGCCTGGTGGTAGGGCCGCAGGGCGCCGGCCACCATGGCCGGCCCCAGGTCGGACCCGCCGATGCCGATATTGACCACGTCGGTGATGCGCTTGGCCGTGTAGCCAGTCCAGCCGCCGGAGCGGACCGCGTCGCTGAACCGGCGCATCTGCGCCAGCACTCGATTGACTTCGGGCATTACGTCCTGTCCGGCGAGCATGATCGGCCGGTTCGACCGGTTGCGCAGCGCGGTATGCAGCACCGCCCGGTCCTCGGTGCGGTTGATCTTCTGGCCGGCGAACATGGCGTCGCGCCAACTCTCGACGTCCTGCTGGCGCGCCAAGGCGACCAGCAGCCGCATCGTCACGCGGGTCACCCGGTTCTTCGAATAGTCGAGCAGCATGTCGTCGAGCCGGACCGAGAACTCGTCGAACCGGCTGGGGTCGGCGGCGAACAGCTCGCGCATGTGATGGTCGGCGACGGTGGCGTGATGTGCCTTGAGCAACTGCCAGGCGGCAGACTTGGTCAGCGATGGCATCGACGGATTCCGCGCGGGTGACGGGCGGCGCGGAGCCTAGCAAACTCGCTCGCGCCGCACCACCGCGGGCCCGCGTTCAGGGGCGAATTGTCGGATTGGTGTGGTGTTTCGAAGACCGGCCCCGATTCACCTCTCCCCTTGCGGGAGAGGTCGGCGAGCATGGCTCGCCGGGTGAGGGGTCGCGCGGCGTCTGCCGCGCACATGACTCCGAAAGCGGTCCCAACATGCCGCACGAGAATCGCGGATCTCGCGACCCGGCGGCGGCGGGGATTGTCTCCTGCGGTGAGCGGATCGGGCCGATCACCCTCGACGCGTGCGCGGCGGACGCCGCGCGACCCCTCGCCCGACGCGCTGCGCGCGCCGACCTCTCCCGCAAGGGGAGAGGTGAGGTCGTGCCTGCCGTTGGAACCGATTCACGAGGACGAATGCGTGTCACGCGTCGCCGGCCGCTCCCACCGCGCTGGAATATGCGCTACCCGGCGCCCTGGCCCAGCTCGCGCGCGGCGATGTCGGCGCCGTCGATCACCCGGGTGGCGGCATAGTCGCCCCCCGGCGCGCCGACCACCACCACCGTCAGCGCGTCGGGATCGAGCAGTTGCGCCGCGACGCGATTGGCGTCGGCCAGGGTCAC
>JAZFQW010000046.1:0-10375 GCA_036445335.1 Alphaproteobacteria bacterium
CCGGCGACTTCGTCCGGAGCGGCGTGTACTATCTCCACGATCGGCGACGGTCCGATCGAGTTTTCACGCAATTTGCGGATGCAGCGGGAGTCGGAACCCATGGGCGGCGAGACCGACCCGACCGGGCCCAACCTGCCCGGCACAAGTAGCGACGACCCGCCCGCGACGGATCGCGATCTGCCGCTCCTGCGCGAGGCGATCGCGGTGTCCAAGGCCTCTAGGTCCCATGGCCGGCATCCCTTCGGCGCGATCGTCGTGGACGGCGCGGGCAAGACCATCGGCAGCGGCGAAAATGCCGTGGACCCGCCGGACGGGGATGTCACCGGGCATGCCGAGATCGTGGCGATCCGCGATGCCTGGCGCCGCGCCGGGCCCGGGGCCCTGGCCGGCGCCACGCTTTATTCGAGTGCCGAGCCCTGTGCCATGTGTTCCGGTGCCGTCTACTGGAGCGGCATCGTGCGGGTCGTCTACGCGCTCTCCGAAGGCGGCCTGCTGGCGCTGACGGGAAGCGATCCGAAGAACCCGACCATGTCGCTGCCGTGCCGCGAGGTGCTGGCGCGCGGGCAGCGCCGGATCGCCGTGGCCGGTCCGCTGATCGAAGACGAGGCGGCCGCGGCGCATGCGGGTTTCTGGGCACGGGATCGGCCCTGAGCGCCGCCCGACGGTTCAGGCGCGCCCGGTTCGCCGACATCGCCAATCCGCACGAATGGTTCGATCGCGGCGGCGACACCGTGGACACCGCGGCGCCGCGGCGCGACCATGCGGAGTTGGTTTGGCCGTCCTTCGCCGACCACTATAGAGGCGGCCTCTTGCGGGAAAAGGATTGAGCCATGTCGGAACCGGTTTGTGCCGTGGTGGGAGTGGGGCCGGGCAATGGCGCCGCCATCGCGCGGCGCTTCGCGGCCGAGGGCCATGCGGTCGCTCTGCTGGCCCGCGGCGCGGAGTTCACCCGGGACCTAGCGCAGGACCTGCCCAACGCACGCGCCTATCAATGCGACGTGACCGACCCGGCGGCGATCGAGGCGGCCTTCGGCGCGATCGGCAAAGATATGGGCGAGGTCGAGGTCCTGGTCTACAACGCCGGCTCCGGCGCCTGGGGTTCGGTCGAGGAGGTGACGGCGCAGTCGTTCGAGACCGCGTGGAGGATCAACGCACTCGGCGCTCTGCTGGCATCGCAGCAAGTGATCCCGGCGATGAAGCGGGCGGGGCGCGGCAGCATCGTCGTCATCGGCGCCACCGCTTCGCTCAAGGGCGGCGCCAAGTTCGCCGCCTTCGCGTCCGCCAAGGCCGCCCAGCGCAGCCTGGCGCAGTCGATGGCGCGCCATCTGTGGCCCGGTGGCATACATGTCGCGCTGGTGATCATCGACGGCGCCGTGGATCTGCCGAGGACCCGCGAGATGATGCCGGACAAGCCGGATGCGTTCTTCCTGAAGCCGGCGGACATCGCGGACACGGTGTTCCACCTTACCCGGCAGAGTCCGTCGGCGTGGTCCTTCGAGGTCGAGGCGCGCCCATTCGGCGAAAAGTGGTAGGCGGCCGAGCTAGGACATCGGCGCGGATCGCCGTGTCGGTGCGGCATCAGCGCAAGGCCGCGCGAAAGCCGGATATGTCGAGGGGCTTGGTGAAGGTCTCGACCCTTTCCAGCCCACGCAAGGCGCCGATCTCGCGGGCGATTTCGGCGTAGTGCGGGTGGTAACCGGTGACGATGATGACCTTGGCCTTGCATGACATCGCGGCAAGCCATTGGACCAGCTCGATCCCATCGACGTCCGGCATGACCACGTCGAGCACGATGACCGCGGGCTCCAGGGTCTCGTACGCCTTCTTGAAGTCGCGCGCCTGGGTCGTCACGCACACGTCGTATTCGAGGCTTTCCGCGACCTTTCGGACCAGTCTGCTGACCGCCGGTTCGTCGTCTATGACCAGCAGATGCTTCCGGTGCATCGGTCAGCTCCGGACGGCGCCGAGCGCTTCTCTGACCGTCCGCGCCAGGTCCTCCTTTCGGAACGGCTTGGTCACCAGTCGCGCGCCGACATCCAGCGTGGCGTCGCCGACGATGGCATTGTCCGCGCTGCCGGAGGTGAATAGAACCTTCAGGTCGGGCATCCGTGCCCGGGCCTCGCGGGCGAGCTGCACGCCGCTCAGGCCGCCGGGCAGCACGACGTCGGTGAACAGAAGATCGACTTCGCCGGCGCGGTCCAGCATGGCCAGCGCGGCGCGCCCGTTCTCGGCCGACGCCACCACCCGGTAACCCAGATGAGTCAACAGCCTGGCGGTCAGTTTGCGGACCCTGGGTTCGTTCTCGACGACCAGGATCGCCTCGCCCCTGCCCTCCGGTTCCCTGTCCGGAACACCGACGTCCACGGCGTCCGCCGCGTCGCCCGTCGCCGCCGGAAGGTAGAGCTTGACGGTGGTGCCGCGTCCGACCTCGCTGCGCAGCCGCACGTGACCGCCGGACTGCTTGACGAAGCCGTACACCATGCTGAGGCCGAGGCCGCTGCCGCGACCGACCTCCTTGGTGGTGAAGAACGGGTCGAAGGCCTGCTCCAAGATGTCCGGCGCCATGCCCGATCCGTTGTCGCCGACCGCCAGGGACACATAGCGGCCGGGGTCGGCCAGATCCTCCAAGTCGCCCCACGCCCGGTCGAAGTCCTCCGTCGCGCTTTCGATCTTCAGCGTGCCGCCGTCGGGCATGGCGTCCCTGGCGTTGATGGCCAGGTTGAGCAGGGCGATTTCCAGCTGCGACCGGTCGACCATCATCTTCCACGGACCGCCGGCCAGGACAGTTTCGATCTCGATCTCCTCGCCCAACGTGCGCTCCAGCATACGAACCATGCCGAGCACCAGGTCGCCGACGTTGGTGACCTCGGGGCGCAGCGTCTGGCGCCTGCCGAAGGCCAGGAGTCGCCGCGTCAGCTCGGCGCCGCGTCGCGCCGAGTCGAGCGCATCGTCGACCAGCTCGCTCAGTTCGGCCTTGTCCTCCAGGGCCTCGTCGATCAGGTCCAGATTGCCCTGAATGACCGCCAGCAGATTGTTGAAATCGTGCGCCACGCCGCCGGTGAGTTGCCCCAAGGCCTCCATCTTCTGGGCCTGGCGCAACTGCTCCTCCACGCGCCGCCGGTCGGTCATGTCGGTGTTGATGCTGCCCACCCCCAGGGGCCGGCCATCGGCGCCGAGGACCGGAAACTTGGTAACCAGGACCTGGTGCAGGGTGCCGTCGAGGAACGGAACGTCGAGCTCACGTTCCATTGCTTTTCCGGACTCCAGGGCCTCCAGGTCCAACGCGACATAGGCGTCGGCAAACTCGGCGGGGAAGATATCGTGTGACCTCCGGCCCGCAACGGCATCCGGCGGGCAGCCATACCATTCGTGGAACCGTTCATTGACGACGACGTAGCGACCCTCAAGATCCTTCAGGAAGATCGCCGACGGCGAGTTTTCCACGATCTTCCCGAACAGCTCCTCGCTCCTCGCCAGGTTTTCCAGCGCCTGCACCACGCGGATGGTCTCGCAGCCAAAGGAAATCAGAATATGGCCGAGTTCGCGGTCCTGCGGCGTGAACGGCGCGTTGTCCTTGGCGTGGAGCGACAGCACGCCCATCAGGCGGTCGCCGTCCACCGACAGCGGGAATGCCAGAAGCGATTGGTCGCGATAGCCGCTCCAACCGCTGGGCATCACGTCAGTGTCGGTCTCCGGGTCCGGAACCAGGACCGGTCGTCCGGTTTTCAGCGCCCTCTCGAAGACGGTGTTCTCGTCCAACGGCAGCGAAATCGTGTCCGAGGCGTGGCCGGGGTCGAGCGCGTGGTGCAGGACCAGCCAGTCGGCCTCCTTGAGATAGATCGAGCCGCCGTGGGCGCCGATGACGCGGGCGACCTCTTCCAGAATCCGCAGATACAGCTCATCGAGCGTGGCGCAGGTGGCGAGCCTCCGCATACCGTCGACGACCCCCCGCAGGCGCCGGTTGACGAGTTCGAGCTGCCGGTTCCGCGCCCACAGCGACTCCTCCGCCTTGGCCTTCTGATGGGCCAGAAGAAGGCGCTCGAAGCTGCGGTCCAGGATCGCTAGCAGATCGCTGCTGTGAAACGGCTTTTGGAGATAGTCGTAGGCGCCGGCCTGCAGCGCCTCGATCGCCGTGGCCGCGGAGGCAGACGCCGTCACCACGACGCACAGGAGGTCGGGAAGCTGTTGTTGAAGATCGCGGATCAGATTGAAGCCGCTGCTGCCGCCAAGGCGGATATCGATCAACGCGACCTCGGCGCCGAAGTCCCGGGCCGCGTGGATCGCCACGGCCGCGCTGCGAACGACCTCGACCTCGTAGCCCTTGGTCACGAGCAAGACCTGCACGCCTTCGGCAAATTCCCGGTCGTCGTCGACGACCAGGACACGCCGGTTGCCGTCTCGCTTGGCGGATATTAGCGGGCTGGCCATCACCGAGCCGCGTCGAGCGGCTTCTGCATCACGCCCACCGCACCACCCTCGATGGCCTGGTTGAGAAGATTCTCGACCCTGTACGCGGTCATCATGACCACGTTTGCGTCGGTCTTGATCTTGCGGATTTCGAGGAATGTCTGAACGCCGCTGATGCCGGGCATCCGGACATCCATGAAGGTGATGTCGAAACACCGATCGCGGAATTTCCGCACGGCCTCGTGGCCGTTGCGGGCGAACTCCACCTCGTGACCCGCGATCTTCAGGGTGATCGCCACACCCTCCGCGAAATCCGGGTCATCGTCGACGACCAAAACTTTCAGCGTTCTCACGCGGCGAACTCCGGCTGCCGGAGAGGTAGGAACAACTAAAGGTTGCCCCGTCCGACGCAGTCCAGCATATCGAGTGTCGGGCACCCGGCCGATGTGACCGCGGCGGACTATATCGGGCGCTACCCAGACATTACAGTTGATAATCTGTCGGGAAATTCAACAATAAATACAGGCGAACTCTAGCCCGCACTTCCCACACCGGCCACGGTCGGCGCGGCGGGCTACGCGGTGCCGGCGCCGTAATACAGGGTGACGACGTGCTTGGCCTCGGCGAACAACAGCCAGCGTTCGACGACGACACCGGCGCCGCCGGCAATCGCCGCCAGCAGCACCAAAGCGGTCGCGGCGGCGCCGCCGCCCACCGCCAGCGCCGCGGCAGTCAGGGCAAACGGCACGGCGGCACCGACGATCAGCACGAACCGGCGCAATTTCGTCGCATGCCGGCGGGCGATCTTGAAGCCCATCTCGGCCATCAGATAGTTTTCCTCGGTATGCGGCGCCTCCAGCAGGGTCACTTTGCCGAGCCCGCCCAGTCCGGTGGCGGTCTCCGCCGTGCTGACCGACGGCTCGGCGTCGATCAGGCGCCAATAGCGGTCCTTGACCAGCGCCGCCACCGCCACCGAGACCAGCGCCAGCGCGCCGACCGCCGCGCGCCGATCGAAGCCCCAAAGATGGACCAGCGCGTTGAGCAGCAACACGCCGGTCATCGCCGCGTACGCCAGATAGCCGGGCAGCGTCCATCCGTTGCACCACGCCTTTATGGTCTTCAACGAGGCGTAGATCATCGCCGTGCAGTAGACCGTCGCCACGCAACATAGCGCTCCCAGCAGCCCGATGGCGGCGGCCGCGCCGCCGTTGCGCCCGAACACCACCCAGACGACCGCGAACACGCCGGTCGGCACGAAGGTCGCGACCGCCGCCAGCCCCTCGCGCGACAGCCACGACGACCGCCACTGGCTCAGCGCCCGCCACGCCCGCTCCGGATGGCCGAGATGGAACATCGACGACAACAGTCCGCCGACGACGAGCGCGAAGGCAAGGCCGAAGGCGGTGAAGCCGAACCAGCGATCGGCCGGCAGCAGGCCGAGCGCGGCGAACACCGCCAGGAGCGTCAGCAGGCCATAGCCGGCGCCGGATGCCGTGGTGAACGCGATGACCGAATTCGCCGGATGCATGCGAACCCGTCCGTTACGAACGCCGGCGCCGAATCCGGTTCGTTGGCTGGGCGGGGGTGATCACCGCGTCACTCATCGATCCGGTTCTGTTAAATCGGTTCCTACCGGGACAGGATCCTGTCGACCCAGCGCGCCAGGACGCCGCCATCCTCCTCGGGATCCGCGGGCGCCGCGAGCGCCGGAGCCTCGGCGACGGCCCGTCGCGGGCGCGGCGGCAGGTAGCGGTTGACCGGCTTGCAGTCCTGTTCCGGCATCAATGCGAACCCGTCGCGGGCCGCCACCAGCCTCGACACGTCGGAGTCGGGATCGCCCAGGTCGCCGAAATGCCGGGCGCCGACGGGGCAGGTCGAGACGCACGCCGGCACCCGGCTGGTCGGCGGCAGCGTGTCGTTGTAGATCCTGTCGACGCACAGCGTGCATTTCTTCATGACGCCGGCATCCTGGTCGTATTCGCGGGCGCCGTAGGGGCAGGCCCACGAACAGAGCTTGCAACCGATGCAGGTATCGGCGTTGACCAGCACGATGCCGTCCTCCTCGCGCTTGTAGGAGGCGCCGGTCGGGCACACCGTGACGCAGGGCGCGTCCTGGCAGTGCAGGCAGGACCGCGGGAAGTGGACGGTGCGGCTGTCGCCGTCGCCATCGCCGACCTCGAACGCGTGCACGCGATTGAACCAGACCCCGGTAGGATGCGCGCCGTAGGGATCGTGGTCGGTCAACGGCGCCGAGTGGCCGCCGCTGTTCCATTCCTTGCAGGTCACCGCGCAGGCATGGCAGCCGACGCAGATGTCCAGGTCGATCACCAGCCCGAGTTGCCGTCGCGGCGGGCTCGCCGGCAGGTCGGTCACGGCTTGCGCTCGGTGCCGCGGCGTTCGGCGCACCGGTTTCCGTGGCCGTCGGGCACACCACCGATCCGGGCCGCCAGCTCATGGCGGTTGCCCAACCATTCCATGTGCTCGCCGCCGCCATGCGCCGCGCCGTGTCCCTTGAGGTCGCCGCCATAGCGCAGCACCGCCGGGGTCGCGAACGGTCGCCCCGGCGGCGCCGGCAGCGGCGCGAAGCGAGGCGCCGTCTCGCCCGCCTCATCGGCGCCGCACCGCGCGATCGCGACCCTCAGGTCGTACCACGCCGCCTGGCCGGTCACCGGGTCCGCGTTGGCATGGCGCGGACCGCCGTCGCGGGCCGGCAGCAGCTCGGAGATGATGTGGTTCAACAGGAAGCCGCGGGTCGATTCCGGCGCGTCGTCGGCCAGCCGCCACGCCCCCTTGCGCTTGCCGATCGCGTTCCAGGTCCACACGGTGTTCGGGACGACCCCGCGCATCAGGCGGACCTGCCCCTTGACCCGTCCGTGATGGCTGGACACCCACACCCAGTCGTCGTCGCCGATGCCCAGGGCGGCGGCGGTGTCGGGATGGACGAACAGGCGATTGTGCGAGGTGATCTGGCGCAGCCAGGCGTTCTGCGACCCCCAGCTGTGGTACATGTGCATCGGCCGCTGGGTCACCGCGTGCAGCGGGAACGCGGCATTGTCGATGGCGGCCTCTTCCAGGGGTTGGTACCAGATCGGCAACGGGTCGAAATATGTCTCGATCCGCGCCCGGTGCTCGTCCGGCGGCTGCACCGGACCGTGGCCGCGGGCGGCCTGGCGGAACTTCTGCAGCACCTCGCTGTAGATCTGCAGGACAGTCGGCCGCTCCGCCGGGATCCAGCCCATCGCCTTGGCATATTTCAGATAGCCCCTGTTGGCGTGCTTGAAATAGCGCTGGTCCGGCGGCAGCTCGTGCGACCAGAAGCAGCCGTTGCGGACATAGCTGTCGAGCTGGCCGGGATTGGGCGCGCCGGTGCCATGGCTCTGGCCGTCCTCGCCCCGCCAGCCGGCCAGCGGCCCGATGCCCGGGCAGCGCTGGTGGTTGACGATGTAATCGGTGTAGCCGCCGGGATAGGCCGGACCTCCGGCGGCGTCGGTCATCCCCGGCAGGCCGAGCCGGGCGCCGAGATCCAGCAGCACGTCCTGGAACGGCCGAACGTCGCGATCGGGCCGGCACACCGGCTGGCGGATCGAGTCGGCCGGGCCGTCGGCGCTGCTGATCGGCCGGTCGAGCAGCGAGATGCAGTCCCAGCGCTCCAGATAGGTGGTGTCGGGCAGAACCAGGTCGGCGTACGGCACCATCTCCGAATAGTAGGCGTCGGAATAGATGATCCGGGGGATCCGGTATGCGCCGGTCTCGGCGTCCTTGTCGGTCAGATATTTGAGCGTGCCGGGGACGTTCATGGCCGAGTTCCAGCCCATGTTGGACATGTACATCATCAGCACGTCGATGTCGTAGGGATCGCCCGCCCAGGCGTTGTGGATGACCATGTGCATCATCCCGTGCGCTGCGATCGGGTGCTCCCAGCTGTACGCCTTGTCGATCCGGCTGGCGCTGCCGTCGGGCTCGACCAACAGGTCCTCCGGCCCACGCGGCATGCCCAGCGGCATCCCGCCCAGCGGAATGTCCGGCGACCCGTCGCAGCCGGTCGGCGCCGGGCCCGGCGGCACCGGCTTGGGGTATGGCGGCTTGTAGCGGAACCCGCCCGGCACGTCGATCGACCCCAGCAGCATCTGCAACAGGTGAATCGCCCGGCAGGTATGAAAGCCGTTGGAATGGGCGGAGATGCCGCGCATGGCGTGCATTGCGATCGGCCGGCCGACCATGCGGTCGTGGCGGCGGCCGGCCCAGTCGGTCCACGCGACGTCCAGCTCGACCGTCTGGTTGAAGGCGACATCGGCCAGTTCCGCGGCGACGCGCCGAATGGTCGCAGCCGGCACGCCGACGGTGCCGGCGACCGCGCCGGGGTCGTATTGCCGATCCAGATAGCGCGCCGCCATCAGCGCGAAAGCCGGAGTCGCCGAGCGCCCGTCGGGCAGGACGAACGTGCCGACCACCGCCGCGCGGGCGCCGGCGTCAAGGGCGCCGACCGGGACATTCCGTTCGGCGTCCCAGCACTGCGGGTTGCCGTCCGCGTCGCGGGCGAACAGGCCGTCCTCGGCGCCGCCGCGGTCCTGGATCACCAGCCAGCCGGCGTTGGTGTAGCGGCCGAGATAGTCCCAGTCGATCCGGTCCGCCTTCAGCAGCTCGTGGATCAGCGCCAAGACGAACAGGCCGTCGGTGCCCGGGCGGATGCCGATCCATTCGTCGGCAATCGCCGAATACCCGGTCTGAATCGGATTAACCGAGACTACCTTGGCGTCGCCGCGTGTCTTCAAGCGGCCGAGACCGATCTTGATTGGGTTCGAATCGTGGTCCTCGGCGACGCCGAACAGCATCAGATATCGGGTATGGTCCCAGTCCGGCTCGCCGAACTCCCAGAACGACCCGCCGATGGTGTAGAGGCCGGCGGCGGCCATGTTGACCGAGCAGAGCCCGCCGTGCGACGCATAGTTCGGTGTGCCGAACCGATCGGCCCACCAGCCGGTCAGAGACTGGCTCTGGTCGCGGCCGGTGAAGAACGCCAGCCGCCTGGGATCGCTGCGCCGGACCGCGCCCAGCCATTCGGTCGCGATCGCCAGCGCCTCGTCCCACTCGATTTCCCGAAACTGCCCGGCCCCGCGCTCGCCGACGCGCAGCAGTGGCTTTTGCAGGCGGGCCGGCGAGTAATGCTGCATGATCCCGGCCGCCCCCTTGGCGCACAGCACGCCCTTGTTGATCGGGTGGTCGGCGTTGCCCTCGATGTACCGGACCTTGCCGTTCTTCAGATAGACGTCGATGCCGCAGCGGCAGGCGCACATAAAGCAGGTCGTCTGCTTGACCGAGTCGGCCACCCGCGGCGCGGTTTCGACCGAGTCCTTCACGGTTTCGAACGGCGAATATTTCATCCCGTGCCTTTCTGTCGCCCCGACACATCCGTCACCGGCGCCGCCACCGTACCGCAGGCGTGATGGGCGTGATCGAGATCCATCGCTTGGCGCCGCTTGAGGAACGGATCGGACGGAACCGCCGAGCGGCCGACCGGCGCGACGGTAGGGGGTGCCGGCAGCCTTGCCCGGCGGGCGCGCATCGGTCAACCGCTTCCCGCGCCAAATCGACCGACACCACGCCAGGACCATGGCCGGGCCGTATCGGCGATCGATTGAAGCGGGTGCCCCGCCCAATCGGAATGGCCACCGGAACAACACCAATCCGAGGCGAATCGGGTTTTTATCGCGCCGTCAATGAACGACCGGACACCCGAATGACGACCGGACGCGGTCCACCGGCGGGGGTTGATGGCGGTAATCAACGGAAACGCATGTCGAAGCGCTTGACGACGGTAAGCTTGGTGCGGGATCGGCTGCGGAGGAGCGTGGCCGACGCGGCGACCCGCGCGACTCTGCGCGGAGTCGATCTGACCAACCGGCTGCTGGCGTTCTCGCGCAAGCAGACGCTGAAACCCGAGGTCACCGACCTCAACGCCCGGGTCGCC
>JAZFQW010000047.1:0-3592 GCA_036445335.1 Alphaproteobacteria bacterium
GCCTATTTCAACCATCGCGTTCTCCCATCGGCAGAGATTTTACCTCCGCTATTGTTTCTACACAGTTCAGATGTTAATATAATTGGTCGCCCAATTTTACGAATGATGCTAGCAGGATTGGGCGCCAGGCGGAACAGCATATCGACCGATCCGTCAATTATCACAAAGTGTTGTCCGTCATCCGCCGACCGCAGGCCGGCAACAAGATTGCGCAAAATCGTTTAAATTGGCGGCGAACTGCGGATCGTTTTCACGGACATCGAATGTATAATTGGACTGCAACCCTAATTAGACAGTCTGTCAGGCAGACTCGCCGCCGCATCGCGCCGCTTTGGCCCGCCGACGCCGTCTCACGGCAGCGATATTCCGGCGGCGCGCCGTCGGTTTCGTGGTATCCTCGACGATTGGTACCGAAGGTCGGCCACAAGGGTCGTCGAAATCGCGCCCATGATAACCCTCAGAACGGCCAGACCGCAGGATGCGGAGGCTATCGCCAGAGTCTACGTCGAGACCTGGCGCGATACATATGCCGGCCTGGTCCCCGACAGGGTACTGATCGGCATGTCGGAACGGCGGCAGACGGTGCTGTGGTCGTACGCATTGCGCGACCAGCAGGTCATGGTCGCGTCGGCCGGCGAGTCCGGGGTGATCGGATTCGGCAGTTGCGGCGCGGCGCGCGGGGTCGACCTGCCCTACCAGGGCGAGATCTTCACGCTCTACGTGCTGCCGGACTTTCAGGGTCGTGGCATCGGCAAGCGCCTGTTGGGCGCGCTGTTCGGCATGTTGCTGCGGCGCGGCATGGACTCGGCGCTGATCTGGGTGCTGGCGGACAACCCGGCGCGGTTCTTCTATCACGCCATGGGCGGCAGGTGGACGGCGACCCGCGAGGAGGATTTGTGGGGCGCCGCCCTGCCCGAACAGGCCTACGGCTGGAGCGACCTGCGCAAGGCCATCGCGTCGACGGGTCCGTGATCGCGACGGCAGGAGCGCCCCGCCGTCCCGAGGCAAGGTGGCGAGCACGCGAACCCGGTCGCTTCCGCCGCCCGGACTGGTCTTGACCTTCCAGGAACTGGAATCCCTACATAGGCATGATGGCGCGGCGGTCGAACGGCCGCGCTCCTCCCAAGGGCATCACCTCTATCCAGGCGGCACGCGATGGCACTTCACGCCCATGGCGACGATCACGAGCGGCGCGACCCGGTGTGCGGCATGGCCGTGGACCCGGCGACGGCGACGCACCGGCACGACCACCGCGGCGCGACCTACTATTTCTGCTGCGCCGGCTGCCGCGAGAAGTTCCGCGGCGCGCCCGACCGGTATCTGAGCGGGGCCGGCGCCGCGGCGGAACCGGCGCCCGCGGGCACGCTGTACACCTGTCCAATGCATCCGGAGATCGTGCAGGAGGGTCCGGGATCGTGCCCGATCTGCGGCATGGCGCTGGAGCCGCAGGGCATTCCCGCCGATGACGGCCCCAACCCCGAGCTGATCGACATGTCGCGGCGGTTCTGGATCGGCGCGCTGTTCACAGTGCCGGTGCTGGCGCTGGAGATGATCGAGCACGTGCCCGGCCTGTCGCTGCGCGGCGCGATCCCGGCGACCGCGACGAACTGGATCCAGCTGGTCCTGGCGACGCCGGTCGTGCTGTGGGGCGGGCTGCCGTTCTTCCAGCGCGGCTGGGCGTCGCTCGTCAGCCGCCACCTCAACATGTTCACGCTGATCGCCCTGGGCACCGGGACGGCATACACCTACAGCCTGGTCGCCACCATCATGCCGGGCATCTTCGCCGCGGCGTTCCGCGGCGCGGCCGGCGAGGTCGCGGTCTATTTCGAGTCGGCGGCGGTGATCACCGTGCTGGTGCTGCTGGGCCAGGTGCTGGAGCTTCGCGCGCGCGAGCGCACCGGCGGCGCCATCCGCGCGCTGCTGGGGCTGGCACCGACCACCGCGCGCCGGGTCCGCGACGACGGCACCGACGAAGAGGTTGCGCTGGACGCGGTGCGCGCCGGCGACCGGCTGCGGATCCGCCCGGGCGAGAAGGTCCCGGTCGACGGCACGGTGGTCGAGGGGCGCAGCGCGGTCGACGAGTCGATGCTGACCGGTGAGCCGCTGCCGGTCGAAAAGGCGGTCGGCGACGCGGTCACCGGCGGCACGCTGAACGGCACCGGCGGCTTCGTCATGCGCGCCGAGCGGGTCGGCGACGAGACCATGCTGGCGCGGATCGTCCAGATGGTCGCCGAGGCGCAGCGCAGCCGCGCGCCGATCCAGGGACTGGCCGACCGGGTGTCGGGCTATTTCGTCCCGGCGGTGGTCGCCGTGGCGGTCGTCGCCTTCGTCGTCTGGGCGCTGGTCGGACCGCCGCCGGCGCTGGCCTTCGCCCTGGTCGCCGCGGTTTCGGTGCTGATCATCGCCTGCCCGTGCGCGCTGGGCCTGGCGACGCCGATGTCGATCATGGTCGGGGTCGGCCGCGGCGCCAACGCCGGCGTGCTGATCAAGAACGCCGAGGCGCTGGAGCGCTTCGCCACCATCGACACGCTGATCGTCGACAAGACCGGCACCCTGACCGAGGGCAAGCCGCGGGTCACCGCGCTGGTGCCCGCCGCCGGCGTCGACGAGGCGGCGCTGCTGCGCCTGGCGGGCAGTCTGGAGCGGTCCAGCGAGCACCCTCTGGCGGCCGCGATCGTCGCCGCCGCGACCGAGCGCGCGATCGCCCTGACCAGCGCCGACGACTTCGTGTCGGAGAGCGGCAAGGGCGTCCGCGGGACGATCGACGGCCGCGCGGTCGCGCTGGGCAACGCCCGGCTGCTCGACGCGCTGGGGGTCGAGGCCGGCGCCTTCGCGGCGACCGCCGAGGCGCACCGCCGCGACGGCGAGACGGTGATGTTCGTCGTCGTCGACGGCACCGTCGCCGGCCTGATCGGGGTCGCCGACCCGGTCAAGGAGACGACGCCGGCGGCGTTGCGGGCGCTGCGCGCCGACGGCGTGCGCATCGTCATGGTGACCGGCGACAACCGCACCACGGCGGACGCGGTCGCCCGCGCCCTGGCGATCGACGAAGTCGAGGCGGAGGTCTTGCCCGACCGCAAGGCCGCGGCGGTGCGGGAGCTTCAGGCGGCCGGCGCGCGGGTCGCGATGGCCGGCGACGGCATCAACGACGCGCCGGCGCTGGCCCAGGCCGATGTCGGCATCGCCATGGGCACCGGCGCCGACGTCGCGGTGGAGAGCGCCGGCCTGACCCTGGTCAAGGGCGACCTGACCGGGATCGTGCGGGCGCGCCGGCTGAGCCAAGCGACCATGCGCAACATTCGCCAGAATCTGTTCCTGGCGTTCGTTTACAACTCGCTGGGAGTGCCGATCGCGGCCGGCATCCTGTTCCCGCTGACCGGCCTGCTGCTGAGCCCGATGGTCGCCGCCGCGGCGATGAGCCTGAGCTCGGTCTCGGTCATCGGCAACGCGCTGAGGCTGCGCGGCGTCCGGCTCTAATACCAAGGATCGCTGATAGTGACCCATTTGATGGCGCGCGGCGGCCAGCCGGGCAGGCGCGGTCCGCGGCGCGATGCTGCCGCATCGGGCAAGGGCCGCAACGCACCCGGCAGGC
>JAZFQW010000048.1:0-2672 GCA_036445335.1 Alphaproteobacteria bacterium
ACCGTAGCGTTGCAACGCTCTTCGACCTTCTCCTGACCGCGCGGACCGCGCGGACGCGACGCAGGCCGCGGCCAGTATGAGAAGTGCGGGCTAGGCAGAACCGCGAGGTGTCGCCGCGCGACGGGGCCCGGACTCGCCCTCTATTGCTACAACTTTATTAAATTGTTAGCGTTCGCCCGGGTCCTGCGACGATCGAAGGACGGGGAGGCGGACATGAAGCCCTTGGCAAGGTATGCGATGGTGGCGATCGCCGCCGCAGCGCTGGCTGGCGCTGCGACGGCGCAGGCGCAGACGGACGAGGGCGGGGCACCGCGGATCGTCGCGACGACGGGCGCGGCCTTGGTCGAAAACGGCGTCACGGTGTTCCGTGGCAGCGCCGTCGAAGTCCCCGCGGCCGACCCGTTGGCTGTCACCGGCGCGGAAGCGGCCACTGGTCGCAACCTGTGGCTCATCGACCGCGAGAACGGCCGGTTGACCGGCTGTCACTTCCGCGGTACCACCCGCGCCGGCGAAAACCGCCGGATCCGCTGTGTCACCCGGTCGCTGCCGATGTAGCAATACGCGCGGCGGGCGCGGCGCTGCGTGACACCATCCGGCGGGCGGGCATCTAAAGGGTGGCACCACGCGGTGACCGGCAGCGCGGCCTACGACGTCGTCATTATCGGAGCCGGCCATAACGGGCTGACCTGCGCCGGCTACCTGGCGCGCGCCGGGCTATCCGTCAAGATCGTGGAGCGGCGGCCGATCGCCGGCGGCGCGGCGGTGACCGAGGAGTTCCATCCCGGGTTCCGCAACTCGGTCTATTCCTATGTCGTCAGCCTGCTCCACCCCAAGGTGATCGCCGACTTGGAGCTGGCGCGCCATGGGCTGACGATCCTCGACCGGCCCGCCGGCAGCTTCTGTCCGCAGCCCGACGGCCGCCACCTGCTGGTGTCGCGCGACCGCGCGGTCGCGCGGCGCGAGATCGCCAAGTTCTCCAACCGCGACGCCGAGCGCTACGCGGCATTCGACGACCTGATTGTCGCGGTCGCCGAGATCTTCCGCAGCGTCGTCCTGGAGACCCCGCCGAATCTCGGCGGCGGCTTCGCCGACATGATCGCCGCGCTGAAGGTCGCCAACCGGTTTCGCCGCCTGGACGTGGCACGGCAGAAGGCGGTGATCCGGCTGCTGACCATGAGCATCGGCGACTATCTCGATGGCTGGTTCGACAGCGACGCGTTGAAGGGGCAGTTCGGCTTCGAGGGCATCATCGGCAACATGGTCAGCCCGTACAGCGGCGGCTCCGCCTACGTGCTGGTGCACCATGCGTTCGGCCAGGTCGACGGCCGGACGGCGGCCTGGGGGCACGCCAGGGGCGGCATGGGGGCGGTCACCCAGGCTATGGCGCGCTCGGCGGCGGCGCGCGGCGTCGACATCGAGCTGGACGCCCCGGTCGCCGAGGTGATCGTCGAGAAGGGCGCGGCGCGCGGTGTAGTGTTGCAGGACGGACGGGGAATCCGCGCCCGCGCGGTGGCGTCAAACCTCAATCCGCGGCTGCTTTTTCTGCGGCTGGTCGACCGCGCCGCGCTGGACCCCGGCTTCGTCGCCGACATGGAAGCGTGGCGCTGCCGGTCGGGCACATTCCGGATGAACGTCGCGCTGTCGGAGCTGCCGCGGTTCGAGAGCCTGACCGGTGAAGACGACGCCCACTGCCTGACCGGCACGATCAATATCGCGCCGTCGCTGGGCTATCTGGAGCAGGCCTACGACGACGCCAAGACCGGCGGCTGGGCGCGCCAGCCGGTGGTGTCGATGTGCCTGCCGTCGACCATCGACGACAGCCTGGCGCCGGCCGGCTGCCACGTCGCCAGCCTGTTCTGCCAGCATTTCCACCCGGTGCTGTCGGACGGCCGGTCGTGGGACGACGAGAAGGACGGCGTGGCCGACCTGGTCGTCGACACGGTGACCCGCTACGCGCCCAACTTCCGGTCGGCGGTGGTCGGCCGGCAGGTGAAGAGCCCGCTGGACCTGGAGCGCGACCTCGGCCTGGTGGGCGGCGACATCTTCCACGGCGCGCTGCATCTCGACCAGCTCTACAGCCTGCGCCCCGCCGCCGGCTTCGCCGACTATCGCGCGCCGATCGCGAACCTCTATCTGTGCGGCTCCGGCAGCCACCCGGGCGGCGGCGTCTCCGGCCTGCCGGGGCACAACGCGGCGCGCGAGATCGTCAAGGACTTCAGACGTAGCCGCGTAGCGGCATGAGCCGGTGGGCCGAGGACACACCAATTGGCGGAGGAAGATGGCGAGATGAGCGACGACGACGGTCTTGTTTGCGCCTTCGTGCTGGACGGCGAGGGCGGCGGAAAGCCGGTGCGCTGGCCCGGGATCAAGGCATGGCGGCCCGAGGACGGGACGCTGTGGGTCCACCTGGACCGCTCCGGCGCGGTCGGGCACCGCTGGCTCTGCACCGACAGCGGCGTCGACCCGGTCATCTGCCAGGCGCTGCTGGAGCCCACGGTGCGTCCACGCCTGGTTCCGCTGGACGGCGGCGTGCCCGGCGTCGGCTGACCGTGGGGCTTCGTCACGGTCGTGCTGCTGGTCGTCGCGATGATGGTCGCCGAGATTCTGCTGCTGCGCCGTCTCAAATGGATCTGACGGCGCGCGCCGGTGGTCGACATGCCCGGTGGTCGACA
>JAZFQW010000049.1:0-3164 GCA_036445335.1 Alphaproteobacteria bacterium
CGTTCGGCGAGATCCATCGGCGGGTTGACCACCGTCGGCGCGCACGCCACCAGCAAGCCGGCAATCAACATCAACGCCGTGAACTTGTGCATGGATTCCCCGTCGCGTTGTCGTGGCCGCTGAGCGGCGATCGCCCCAGCGCACCCACATCTTACTTGTAATTGGCTAGCGCGTCTGTGGCGCCGCGAGAGAGTCAGGACGGCGGCAATTTTCGAGAAGGTGTGGACTTTGCACGTTGCGTCGGATTTGCGGAATTGGGCAGTGTGGACTGAGATGCGAGCCGCTAGGTAGGCGGCATTATCCCTGCCGCTGGCCCATGCTAGCCTTCCGCCCCATGGCTACCGAACCCAAACGACCCCGACCTGCACGCCGTCGCGGCGGTTCGCCGCGTGGGGCCGGGAGCTCCGATGGAAGGTGTCCTGATCGCCCTCGCCGAGTCCTATTTCCACTTCACCGCCGATCACCCCGAGCTGTGGATTGCGCTGTTCGAACACCGGCTGCCGCCCGATCACGTGCTGCCGGCGTGGTATCATGGCAAGATCGGCCGGCTGCTCGCCATGGTCGAAGAGTCGCTGGCGCCGATGTTCGGGCCGGACGAGCAGGACCAGCGGGTCCAGGCCGCCCGCGTCCTGTGGTGCGCGGTGCACGGCATCTGTTCGCTCGCCGGTTCCGGCAAGCTGGGCCTGGTCACCGCCGACTCGGTCGCCGCGATGGCCGACGCGCTGGTGGTCAATCACGTCGCCGGACTGCGCCACTGGATGGCACAAGCCGCCCCGGCGATCCGGGCGTAGTCGGCAGAGGCGGCTCCAAATGATCCGGGATCAGCACGGGAGATCGGGATGATCGGCGCCGAACGATCTGCTGGCGCGACGTTCCGCGACGGTACCGGGCTGCCGGAGATGGTGGTGGTGCCGGCCGGCCGCTTCGTCATGGGCTCGCCGGACGACGAGCCGGGCCGCGACGACAACGAGGGTCCGCGCCACGACGTCGCGATCGCGCGCGCCTTCGCGATCGGTCGCCACCCGGTGACCTTCGCGCAATGGGACGCCTGCGTGACGGCCCGCGGCACCGATTACCGACCGGCCGACGAAGGCTGGGGGCGCGGTGACCGGCCGGTCGTAAATGTCGGGTGGACCGACGCCCAGGCCTTCGTCCGCTGGTTGGCGACCGAAACCGGCCGGCGCTATCGCCTGCCCAGCGAGGCCGAATGGGAATACGCCGCCCGCGCCGGCACCACCGGCCCATACCATTGGGGCGACACCGTCGGCCGGGGCATGGTCAATTGCTTCGAAGGCGGCGGCGACTGGGGCGGCGATCGGACGGCGCCGGTCGGACGGTTCCCGGCCAACTCGTTCGGCCTCCACGACATGCTGGGCAACGTCTGGGAATGGGTCGAGGATTGCTGGAACGAGTTCTATATCGGCGCGCCCGGCGACGGCGCCCCCTGGCTGGCCGGCCGCTGCGACGCCAGAGTGCTGCGCGGCGGCTCGTGGCTGGACCCGCCACGCCTGGTGCGGGCCGCCGCGCGCAACCGCAACGGCAAGGACTTCCGCTGCAACGACTACGGATTCAGGGTGGCCGCGGACCTCGCCGCCTGAGCGCCAAAACACCCATCGGCCGTATCGGTCTCTCCGAGGACAACCTGTTGAGGCTCCGCAGCTACTCCATGATCTTCGCGCGGGCTGGCGATACGGCCAGGGCGTGGCCGTCGAAGCCTTCGTAGGTCGCCAGGGCGTGGGCGTGGTGGGCGAGTGAGCGATAGCCCGCGGCGGTGACGTAGCCGACCGACGACCGCTTCATGAAGTCGAACACCGACAGCGGCGACACCGTGCGCGCGGCGCCCGCCGTCGGCAGCACGGCGTTCGGACCCAGCACGAAGTTGCCGAGCGTGAACGGCGTGTGTGGGCCCAGCAGAATCTCGCCGGCATGCTCGATGTGGCCCAGATCGGCGAAAGGATCGGCGCTCAGAATCGACAGATGCTCCGGCGCGTAGTCGTTGACGAAGGCGATGGCGGCGTCCCAATCGGGCGCCAGCACGATGCCGCCGCTGGGACCACCCAATACCGCGGCCGAGTAGCCGGCGCGCTGGTCGCCCATCTTGGTCCAGAACTTGGGCACGGCGGCGCGCGCCTCGTCCGCCACGCGCCGGCTGTCGGTCACCAGGAAGGCCGAGGAATCGGCGCCGTGTTCGGATTCGATGATCAGGTCGAGCGCCGCCAGCCGGCCGTTGGCGCCGCCGTCCGCCAGCACGATCGATTCGCTGGGGCCGGCGGGGATGCCCGGGTCGATCACGCCGGACAGCAGCGTCTTGGCGGCGGCGACATAGGGGCTGCCCGGTCCGACGATCTTGTCGCACCGGGGCACGGTCTGGGTGCCGTAGGCCACCGCCGCCACAGCCTGGGCGCCGCCGCACTTGTAGATCTCGTCGACTCCGGCCAGCTTTGCCGCCACCAGGGTCGCGCCGTCGACCATGCCGTCGCGGCCCGGCGGGGTCACCACGACGATGCGGGGCACGCCGGCGACCACCGCCGGCACCGTCGTCATCATGGCGACGCTGGGGAACGCCCCCTTGCCACGCGGCACATAGCAGGCGACCGATGGGATCGGCCGGAAGCGGTCGCCGGCATAGGCGCCGGGACGGATCTCCTGGAACCACATCGCGTCGGGCTTCTGGATCTCGTGGAACGCGCGGATGCCCGCGACCGCGAACTCGATCGCCTCGATCACCGCCGGTTCGACCTCGTCGAACGCGGCGTCGAAGTCCTCGGGCGTCGCGGCGAGCCCGGTGTCCTCGATCTCCGCATTGTCGAGGTCGCGCGCCAGTCGCACCAGCGCGGCGTCGCCCTCGGTCCGCACCGCGTCGATGATCGGCTTCACCCGTTCGATGAAGATCGACAGGTCGGACTCGGTGCGCAGCAGCAGCCGCTGCCGCGCCGCCTCGTCGAGCGTCGCCAACACGTGCAGGCCAACGGTGTCCGCCATCTCGCCCTCCCGTGACTGTCTATGTCCCGGGCAGCGTCGCCGGCCCGACCGGTGGCAGCGCGACGATGCCCCGCGCCGAAGTCTAGCCCGCACTTCTCATACTGGCCACGGTCTGCGCGGCGCTGTCGCCCCGACAGGGCAGGAACGCCGCGCGGCGCGATGCCGTCGCATCGGGCAAGCGG
>JAZFQW010000050.1:0-7348 GCA_036445335.1 Alphaproteobacteria bacterium
GCGGACGGTCTTGACGCAGACCCCGAAGGCGGCGGCCACGGCCTTGGGGGTCTGCCCGTCCTCGACCACTCGACGGACCATCCCCGCTCGACCGAGCGGCGTCAGGCGTGCATTCTTGTGGACGTTCATTCGGTTCTCCCTGGCGACAGATGACTCAGCACCATCAGCTTCCTCGGTCAAAACCGGAAGAACAACCTATTGAGAGATCACAGCTAGCCCTCGTGACGGCCGCCACGGCGGGCGGAATAGTGGGCCAGCGTGGCGCCGGCGGCCAGGGTCACCGGCACGGCGACGGCGAGCGCGAACGCCAGGGCGCCGGGAAGGGTTGCGATGACGCCGCCGGGGCGCATCACCGGCGACGCCGTCAGATAGACGAATACCGTCAGCAGGAATGCGGCCGCGAAGATGCGCTGGGCCCATTCGCGCACCCAACGCCAGTCGGCCTGCTTCCACATCGCAGGCTCCTAGTACGCGTACTCGCGGAACAGCGGGTCTATCGAGCCGTTCCAGGGGCCGGCGAAGCGGCGCAGCAGTTCGTCGGCCGGGGTCTCGCCGGATTCGGCGATGGTCCACAGCGTGTCGAGGAAGTGCGCCTCGTTCTCGCCGAAGCCGTCCTTGCGGTCGCGCGCCTCGAGCCCCGCCCTGGCGATCTCGAGCACGCCCAGTGCGATCTCGCCGATCGTGCGGTGGCCGACGCGCGTGGTCAGCGCCGTCTTCGGCACGTCGCGGCGCAGGTCGGCGCGCTCGTCCTCGGTCCAGTCCTTGACCAGATCCCACGCGGCGTCGAGCGCCCCGCCGTCGTATAGCAGTCCGACCCACAGCGCCGGCAGCGCGCACAGCCGCCGCCACGGCCCGCCGTCGGTGCCACGCATCTCCAGATAGCGCTTCAGCCGGACCTCCGGGAAGACGGTGGTCAGATGGTCCTCCCAGTCGCTCATGCGCGGCGCCTCGCCCGGCAACGCCGGCAACCGGCCCGCCAGGAATTTGCGGAACGACTGGCCCGACGCGTCGACATAGGTGCCGTCGCGATAGACGAAGTACATCGGCACGTCGAGGACGTAGTCGACATAGCGCTCGAAGCCGAAGCCGTCCTCGAACACGAACGGCAGGTTGCCGCAGCGGTCGGGGTCGGTGTCGGTCCAGATATGGCTGCGGAAGCTGCGGTAGCCGTTCGGCCGACCCTCGGTGAACGGCGAGTTGGCGAACAGAGCCGTGGCGATCGGCTGCAGCGCCAGGCCGACCCGGTATTTGCGCACCATGTCGGCCTCATCGGCGAAGTCGAGATTAACCTGAACGGTGCAGGTCCGGGTCATCATGTCGAGCCCGAGCGCTCCGCGCAGCGGCATGTAGTCGCGCATGATGCGATAGCGCCCCTTGGGCATCCACGGGATGTCGGCGCGTGCCCATTTCGGCTGAAAGCCCAGCCCGATCATGCCGATGCCCAGATCCTGGTTGACCTCGCGGGCCTGGCGAAGATGCTCGTGCACCTCGTCGCAGGTCTCGTGGATCGACGTCAGCGGCGCGCCCGACAGCTCGACCTGGCCACCCGGTTCCAGGGTGATCGAACAGCCGGCCGGGTCGGTGAGCGCGATCAGCTTGCCGGCCTCCTCCACACGCTCCCAGCCGAACCGGGTCAGCCCCGCCAGCAGGGCGCCGATCCCATCCGGTCCGTCGTGGGGGATCGGGCGAAGGTCGTCCAGCCGGTAGGCGAACTTCTCGTGCTCGGTGCCGATCCGCCAATCGGCGGCGGGCTTGCAGCCCGCCTCCAGATAGGCGGCGAGGTCCCGCGGATCGGTGATCGGCGCGCTGCTTGCGCCGGGGGTCGCGGACATCAGCATGGCTCGACTCGCCCTCGATTTTGAAAGCGGGTGCGCCCAAGCGACATCGCGGATCAGGCGTCCCGATCCGGCGGTCGCCCACGCCCGTCGCCGGCCAGTGCCTGCCAGCAGGCCAGCGCGGCCAGCGCCGCCGTATCGGCCCGCAGGATCCGGGGGCCCAGGCCGACCGCGTGAACAAAGGGCAGTTTACCCAAACCGTCAAGTTCCGACTTGGCGAAGCCGCCTTCCGGGCCGACCAGGATCGCCGCCGGGCGGCCGGCCAGTCGCGGCGCCAGGTCGGCGACCGGCGGTGCCGGCCCCGCCTCGGCGCACAGCAGCAGCGCCCGGTCCGCCGGCCATCCGGCCAGCAGGACGGCCAGCGCCACCGGTGGCCGCACCGCCGGGACATCCAGCCGCTCGCACTGCTCGGCCGCCGCCACTGCGTTCGCGCCGAGGCGGTCGATATTGACCCGCGCGGTGCTGGTCCGGCGCGTCAGCACCGGCAGCAGGACCGACGCGCCCAGCTCGGTCGCCTTCTCCACCACGAAGCCGGTCGCCGCCTTCTTCAGCGGCGCGAAGCACAGCCAGAGGTCGGTGCCGGCCGCCTGCGCGCGCCGCCGCCGCACCACCGACAGTGACGCCGCGCCCTTGTCCAGGGTCTCGATCCGCGCCGCCCACTCGCCATCGGCGCCGTTGAACAGCGCCACGGTGTCGCCCGGCGCCAGCCGCAGCACAGTGCGCAGGTGGTGCGCCCGGTCGCCCGCCAGCGCGACCGCAACGCCATCCGCCAGCGCGGCGGCGACGAACAGCCGCGCCCGCGGCCGGTCCGGCGCCGTCACGACGGCCGACCGCGGCGGCGCACGGCCGCTGGTGGCCAGTTAACCCGATTTCTCATACTGGCCACGGCCTGCGCGGCGCCGTCGCGCAGGCCGTGGCCGGTATGAGAAATGCAGGTTAGAACGCGACATCACCGGGTCCCCTCGTGTCAAATGGGCGGTCCGCCTGCCGCGGGACCGAGACCGAGGGTCGGGCGAACCCACGGGAGGAAACAGACCATGGCCAAGGACCTGATGATCGGCATCACCGAAGGCGGCGTGCTGCACACCGACACCGATCCGCCGCTCGACCTGGACACCAGGTTTCGCATGGTTAGGGACGCCGGCGTCTTCGACTACTACGACAAGACGCCGCCGGCCGATCAGGTCGACGACTACTTGCGCTGCAGCGAAAAATACGGATTGCCGGTGCGCGCCGGCGGCTGGTTCTACACCCTGGGCAGCGACGAGGCGCTGCTGGAACAGAACCTCCGCATCGGCGCCGCGCTGGGCAGCAAGGCGCACAACACTCAGATCATGTCGCATCACGCCGACGGCCACCTGATTACCGACCAGGAGGTCGCGGACAGCTACTTGCGCGCCTACGAGATCGGCGAGAGCGTGGGCTGCGTGCCAACGTTCGAGGTTCACGTCAACATGTGGTCCGAGGACTTCCGGCGAGTCAGCCGAGTCGGCGATCTGGTCGCCGCACGCGGCGCACCGTTCCGCATGACCCTGGACCATTCCCACGTGATCTTCAAGATCGACAATCCCGATGAGCAGGAGGTCTTCGACATTCGCGGCGACGTCGATTCCGGCGCGCTGGTGCTCGATCCGTTCAGCCCCGGCAACGTCTGCGACGAATGGATCGACCGCGGCTACGTTTGCCACGCGCACGCCCGCGCCGCGGTGCCGGCGAACCCGACGAACATCTGGGGCAAGCATCCCGATGGCAGCGTCGGCCGCGGTATCCAGTACCCCTTCATCCAGCCCGGGGCGGGCGAGTATCACAGCCCGTGGCAGGCGGAGCGGCTGGAGCCCTGGAAAGAGATCGTGCGCCACTTGATGACCTACCACGCCACCCACGACGACAGCCCGCTGGGCCAGATCTCCACCGAGTTCATTCCGAACACCGACTACGGCGAGGGCGGCAAGTACTCGATCTTCGACAATTCGGTGGCCTGCGCGGCATGGCTGCGGCAGACCTGGGACCAGACCGTCGCCGCGGCCTGACGAGCGGCAGTCGTCAGCGGGAAGCGAGCTGTTGAACCGGACCACGAGCCCCGGCGACATCCCCGACCGGTCCTGGATCGATCGGATCGCCCCCGGCCCGGCGCGGCCGTATCTGCGGCTGGCGCGGCTGGACCGGCCGATCGGCACCTGGCTGCTGTTGTACCCGTGCTGGTGGGGCATGGCGCTGGCGCTGGGCGCCGCCGCCGGGTCCGGCGTCGACGCCTGGCGCGTCGCCTGGCTGGCCGTGCTGTTCGCCTTGGGCGCCGTGGTGATGCGCGGCGCCGGCTGCGTCGTGAACGACATTCTGGACCGCGACTTCGACGCGCGGGTGGCGCGCACCAGCACCCGGCCGATCCCCAGCGGCCAGGTCAGCGTCGCGCAGGCGCTGGCGTATCTTGCGGGATTGCTTGCGCTCGGCCTGGCGATCCTGCTGCAATTCAACCCGCCGACGATCTGGCTGGGGGTCGCCTCGCTGGCGCTGGTCTTCCCCTACCCGCTGATGAAGCGGATCACCTGGTGGCCGCAGCTGTTCCTCGGTCTCACCTTCAACTGGGGCGCGCTGATGGGCTGGACCGCGATCACCGGCGCGGCGGAGCCTTCCGGTGCCGTGCTGGCGCCGCTGGCGCTGTACGCCGCGGGCGTGGTCTGGACCCTGGGCTACGACACCATCTACGCCCACCAGGACAAGGAGGACGATGCCCGCATCGGGGTCAGGTCGACCGCCCTCAGGCTGGGCCCGGCGAGCCGGGCCTGGGTCGGCGGCTTCTACGCGGCGACGGTGGCCGGGCTGGCGGCGGCCGGCCTTCTGGCGGAGCTGTCCCCACTTTTCCTGGCACCGCTGGCGCTCGCCACGCTGCAGCTCACCTGGCAGACGGCGCGGTGGAACCCCGACGATCCGGCCAACTGCCTGGCCAAGTTCAAGTCGAACAAATGGTTCGCGCTGCTGGTCCTGTTGGCCTTGGCCGCCGGCAGCGTTTGACCGTCTCTATTCCGCCTTAGCCTCGGGCGTCATCAGCGCCACGACCGCACCGGTCGGGTCGGCGATCCAGCTGATCCGGCCGACACCGGGAATGTCGCGCGGCGGCATCTTGACCGCGCCGCCCAGCCTGGTGGCGGTGCCGACGGCGGCGTCGACGTCGGCGACGTGGATGTAGGCCATCCAGTGCGGCGGAATGCCGGCCCAGTGCTCGCCTTCCATTTTCAGCATGCCGCCGACATCCTTGCCGTCGGACTGGAAGATCGTGTAGCTGCCCGCCTCGCCCATATCCATCTCGCGCGTCTGCCAGCCGACCACCTCGGCGAAGAACCCCTTCGCCTTGTCGGTGTCGGTGGTGCACAGCTCGTTCCACATGAATGTCCCAGGCCCGCTCATCGCCACTCCCCTCGATGTTCGAAGACCGTCGGCCGCGCGACGGCCAGGTCGTGGCAGTGTGCGCCCTGCGCCGATGGCCGTGCAAAGGGAAATAGTCAAGGCAAGGACCGCGCCCGTTTAGCCCTTACTTCTCAGCCGGCCGGGACGTCGATGAGGATGGCGTCGCGCCGCAGTCGGGCGGTGCGTTGCGCCCGGGTGACCGGGCAGGCGATGTTCTGCAGGATGAAGTCGTCGAGCGGCGCGTCGGGCGCCAGGCGGTCGCGCGCCAGGGTCAATGCCGCCTCTTGATCCAGCGGCGCGACGTCGCGGCCCGCCGCATCGATGGCGGCCAGTGGCACCGCTGCGCCATTGTGACGCAGCGCGCCGCGCCGACTCCAATAGACGTGGGCGACGGCCAGCCGGCTGCCGTCCTCGGTCTCCAGGTCGATCCCGGCCAGCCTGACGAAGCGGTAGTTCTCCGCGCCCTCGGTCTGGTGCATGCGTTCGAGCTGCGGCGCGGTCAGCCAGGTGATCGCCACTTCGGCCCGCACCCCGGGGGCCGGCAGCAGCGTCGCCGGCATCGCTCCATAACGGGAGAAATGTGCTGAATACACCACGTCGTGGTCGGCGAGCCGGGCCAGGGTGACCGGGATCTCGGTCCCCTGGGGCCAGCTCCGGAACTTGCGCGCCAGTTGAGCCGGCGACCGATTCGACCCGCAGGCGATGACCGGCGTCCGACCGGCGACCGGCGCCGGCGATGGCGGCCGCTCGATCCCGTCGACGAACAGGTAGGACCGCCGCGGCACCGAATAGGGATAGCTCTTGGCGATGTTCAGGCGATCGCCGGCGTCGATCACTCGGTGGTCGCCAGCGCGACGCAGGCCTCAAGCGGCGTCGGCCGCACCCGCGGCCCGGTCCGCCGCGGCGGCTGTGGCGGTGGCTCGCCGGGCTCGGGGAACCACGACGCCAGCTCTTCGCCGCATCCGTCACCCGGCGGCGGCTGCTGCTGCGGGTTGCAGTCGGGGTTGTCCTCGGGGCAGTGCAGGCGGACGTGGAAATGCGAATCGTGGCCCCACCAGGGACGCAGCAGCCGCAGCCAGCCGCGGTCCTCCCATTCGCGCTCGCAGACGTCCCGCTTCAGCGCCGGATGCACGAAGATCCGCGCGATCCGCGGGTCGGTGCCGGCGAGGTGCAGCATCTCCGCCTGGGCGTCGGTCCACGCCTCCTGCTCGACTTCCCAATTGCTGCGGTCGATCATCAGGGTCGCCAGCACACGCTCGCGCGCCCAGCGCGTCAGCGGCGGCAGATCGAGCCGGAACCATATGTCGGCGTCCAGGCCGCTCTGGTGGCTGACATGGCCGCCCGGCATCGGCCCGCCGCGCGCCTGCGCCATGTCGCCGATCAATGCCGGCCCCAGCCCGGACTCGTCGAGGCGCGCGCCGAAGTCCAGGATGAACTGCACCAGCTCCGGGTGACCGTAGTTGCGGTGGCGGCTGAGCCTGATGGCCTGATATCCGACGCCCTCCGGCGGCAGCTCCTCTGCCGCCGCCACGCAGCCGTTGGAATAGGATCCGATCGCCGTCGGCTCCCCGCCGGTCGAGCTGCGGAAGGCCTGCCACGCGATCTCCTCGGCGTTGACGCGGTCGCGGCCCATGGCCGCCGGAATCAGCAACAGCGCGGACAGCGCGATCGCCGGCCCACGCGTCGGAAACAGCGCCATTCGGCCTCCTCCATCGCCACCCGCCGGCCCCCTACTGCAGCCGGGCGACACCTTCCGTCATCCGAAGTGCACGACGCGCGCCGACGATTGCGCCGGCCCGCGCCACCGCCATACCTTGGTCCTGTCCATGGCTGAATTATGGCGTGGTTGGCATGCCGAGGCATGCCAGGCGCGGCATCACGTCATCGATTCTTTGACAACCCGCCGTTCAACCCTAATCTGTGTCGCGCCGGCTCCGGCAGCAACCGGCGGTCCATAGGAGCCGGTCCGAGTAATGCTTGTGGTCCGCATCGACCAAGGAGGCGCTTGTGTCAGGAGCGGGCGCGCCGGCGATGCCGGGCGCATCGTCAAGCGTCCGCGACGCTGCGCGCGCGCCTCCCTGGTCGACCCGCAAGGCCGCGTTTTCAAGGGC
>JAZFQW010000051.1:0-11004 GCA_036445335.1 Alphaproteobacteria bacterium
GCGATCGAGGATGCGCTCTACCAGGGCCATCAGCGATGAAATCTCAGCCATGAGCCAACTTCGCTCGGGTCCTCATGCGTCGCAAGCCGGTCCTTCCCTCTTTCGGCTACTGAACGCCAAACCGCCCATCAGCCGCATCGGTCTCTCCGAGAACAACCTGTTGAGGCTCCACAGCTAGCGCGGCGTTCAGGTGGCGCGCTGCTCGCGCCAATACTCGATAAGCCGGCGATAGCCGTCCGCCATCTGCGCCACCGCGCCGGCATCGTCCAGCCGGTCCGCGAACCACGCCTCGGCCGCCGCGCCGAAGATCGAACGGCCGACCGCGAAGCCCTTGCAGATCGCCTGGTGGGCGGCCAGCGCAAATGCCGTCTTCAGGTCCGCCTCCGGCGCCTCTAGCCCGAGCATCAGCACGCCGCGGCAATGGCGGTCGTGCCGGTCGACGACCTCCTGAATGGCGGTCCACCCGACCTGGTCCGTCGGAGGCGGCAGCTTCCACCAGTCCGGATACACGCCGATCGCGTACAGCCGGTCGAGCGCCCGCGGGATGGTCGTCGCGTCGCTCGGCCGCCCCGGCGGGGCGATCACCTCGATCAGCAGCTCATGCCCGGTTTCCCGGCAGGCATGCTGCAGGATGACCAGCTGACGCTCCTGCTCGTCCTTGAGCGCCGGGGCGTCGTCGGGGTGGTAGAACACCAGACACTTGACGACGTGCTCGACCGGCCACTCGCGCAGGGTCACGGCGACGTCCGGGCCACCCTCGAATCTGAGCGGAGTCGCCCCCGGCAATTCGATCGGCCGCCCGATCCAGCACCCCGACCCGGTGGCCCGGTACAGCGTGTCGCGGCCGAAACGGTCGTCCACCAGGATGCCGAAACCCGGCAGGTCGCCGCCGGCCCGGCGCGCCGCCTGCCAGATCAGCGCCTTGAAGTCGCCGATTTGGCTGGAGTCCTTGCCGTGGCGGGCGGCGATCGCCTCGAACTGGCTGCGGTGGTCGAATGCCAGGGCGTGGACCTCCGGCCGCTCGCGCGTCCGGTTGGTGGACCAATGGAGCTGATTGAGCGCCGGGTCCTCGCGGAGCCGGAAATGGTCGCTGCCGTGCTTCAGGAAGTGCTGCAGCTCGATCCAGCTCGGCACCGCCGGCGCGCAGCCGTGGCGCGAGACCGCGAACGCGCCGCAGGCGTTGGCGTAGCGGCAGCACTCCGCCAGCGGCTCGTCGCGCAGGTAGCCGCGCAGGAAGCCGCTCATGAAGGCGTCGCCGGCGCCCAGCACATTGTAGACGTCGACCGGGAAGCCCGGCCCCTTGATGCCGTCCTCCAGGTCGTCGGGAATCGCGTCGGGGAACACGACGCACCCCATCGGCCCGCGCTTACAGACGATGACCGCGTCGGACAGCTCGCGCAGCCGGCGGAGCGCGGTCAGCGTGTCGGTGCCGCCGCCGGCGATATGGATCTCCTCTTCGGTGCCGACGATCACGTCGCACAGCGGCGCGATCGTCTGCAGGTGGGCGGAGACCGAGTCGCTGGCGACGAAACGCTGCTCGCCCAAACCATGGCCGGTCAGGCCCCACAGCACCGGCCGATAGTCGATGTCCAGCACGGCACGACCGCCATTGGCCCGCGCCAGACGCATCGCCTTGCGGCTGGCGGCATCGACCGAGGGTGTGGAAAAATGGGTGCCGCTGACGACGACTGCGGCGGCCGAGGCGACGAACGCCTCGTCGATATCGTCCTCGCAGATCGCCATGTCGGCGCAGTTTTCGCGATAGAAGATCAGCGGGAAGGTGTCCTGGTCGCGGATGCCCAGGATGACCAGCGCGGTCAGCCGTTGCGGGTCGGTCACCACGTGGCTGACGTCGACGCCCTCGCTGGCCACCAGCTCGCGGATGAAGCGGCCCATATGCTCGTCGCCGACCCGGGTGATCAGACCCGGCTTCAGCCCCAGCCGGGCGCTGCCGACGGCGATGTTGGTCGGGCAGCCACCGACATATTTGGCGAAGCTCGCCATGTCCTCCAGGCGGCCGCCGGCCTGCTGGCCATACAGATCGACCGACGAGCGGCCGATGGTGATGACGTCCAGCGGCCGGCCGTGGGTACTAGGCATCGTCGACCCCGGCGGGGCGCCAGAAATCGGCATCTTTGTCCATGGTCCAGCGATGGTCCTCGGTGAATTCCGGGACCGTATAGCGGCGGTCCGGCAGGTGCCGGATCACCCAGGAATAATACATGCCGTAGCCGGGAGCGGCGCACTGCGCGTGGTCGAAGCCGTCGAAGATCTTCACGGTGTCGTACTGGCGTACCTTGTGGACGACGTCGCCCAGCTCGGCGTGCCCGTAGCCCTGCGGCTTGGTGAACCGGTAGTGGTAGATCTCCGGCTGCGGGTGATGGTGCGGCGGATAGCTCGACCATCGGCCGGGCATCGTGACCACTTCGCCCAGCACCAGTTCGGCGTTGGAATCGCTGTTGGTGTTGTCGAAGATGGTGCGGACGAAGCGATAGCATGTCCCGCCCACCTGGCCCTTGCCGCGGTGCTCGTTCGGCACGTCCTCGGGCCGGTAGACGCGCGGCGGGAAATGCTTCGCGTTGGCGACGCTGTAGACGGTGAACTCGACCGCCGTCGCGCAGTCGAAGCGGACGCGCTGGCCCGCCGGCACGTGCACACAGCTCGGCGACTCGTCGAAGATCGACCCGCGCTCGAACGCGACCGTCCGGCCGCCGACCGTCGCCTCGACCCTGCCCTGCATCAGCAGCCACGCGGTCTCGGTATCGGTCTCGGTCTCAAGGCCCTCGCCGGCGGTCAGCCTCAGGACGCCCATGGCGATGCCGGTATTGTCCTCGGCCTCGTCGTAGCGGGTGATCATCGTCAGCCCGGGCCCGAATCCCGCCCGGTTCTCGGTCATGTGCAACGTCATTGGATGGCTCCCTGCTCCGGCCGTACGGCGCGACGGCCGGTTCCGACCGCGCTGCCGACGGTCGGTCGGCGGTCGATCAATATGAAACAAAAATTCTATACAAGTTGCAAGGGTAGAATAGGAATTTTTCGCCGGATCGTGACCAACCCGCACTTATCATGCTGGCCACGGTCGCCGGTCAGGACCTGCGCCGCCGACCGGATCCGGCCTCCAGGCGCTGCCCCAGACCGACCACCAGCGTCATCGCCAGGCACATGCTGGCCGCCAGCGATCGGAACGCCTGGAGCTGCGCTTCCTCGACCTCGAATTTCACCGTCGCCAGCGGCGCCAGCGGGCTCAAGGGATTGTCGGTGATCGCCAGGACCGGGCTGCCAACCTCCTGGGCGTGGCGCGCCAGGTCCAGGGTCTCCGGGGAATACGGCGTGTAGCTGATCGCCAGCAACACGTCTTGCGACGTCATCGCGCGTGCCTGTTCGGCCAGCATGCCGCCGACATTGTCCAGCAAATGGGTGCGCCGGTCGAGGTGGCTGAACGCGTAGCCGAGATACGCCGCCACCGGAAACGCCCGGCGCTGCGCCGCGACATAGATGATGTCGGCCCTCGCCAGCAGTTCGATGGCCTGGTCCAGGCTGTCCGGTCGGATCTCGTCGCGCAGATGCTCCAGCGTGTGGATCCCGGCCGCGGAGAAATGATTCAACAGTTCCTCGGCGGTCCGGAACTCGCCCTCGCGGGCCCCGCGCAGCGACTTGATGCGCTCGGAATAGCTCGGCAACCGGTCGACCAGGCGCGACCGGAATACTCGCTGCATGTCGCTGAACCCGTCATAGCCGAACGCGTTGCCGAAGCGGATCAAGCTCGACGGGTGCACGTTCGCCCGTTCCGCGATCACCGCGACGGTCTCCAGCGCCATGTCGTTGGGATTTTCCAGCGCGAACTCGGCGATCTGCCGCAGCCGCCGGCTCAGGCTGGCGTGCCGGGCCGAGATCGCCGCCCTGAGCTCGTCATAGGTGCGGGCGGTGTCCGATACGCTTGTCATCGCGCTCTCCCTAGCGACTCTTGTAACAGGTATTCCAGATTGGTGATACGATTGGAACAAATATAAAATTGCGGAGATGACGCCGCAGGTGCACGATGACGCGATCATGGTAGTGCAACGAAGAAAGGGCTTTACACGAGATTTAGAATGTGCATTCTATGTACAACAAAAACTAAAACTGGCATTTTAGGTGAGTTGGACCGGGCGGTGCTCGTCGGCGACGTTATCAGCCGAGACGCAGCCCCACAGCCCGCTTGAAATCGGCGGCCGATCGCCGGACACAAGGCGTCCGAACCGCCGACGCCTCAACAACGGAAACTGGGAGGTTACCCTTATGAGATATCTGATTCGAATCCTCGCATCCGCCTGCATGCTGGCCGCGCTGGCAACGGCGGCGGGGGCCGCGCACGACGACATCCGTATCGTCGTGGTCAGCCACGGCCAGGCGTCCGACCCGTTCTGGTCGGTCGTCAAGAATGGCGTCGACACCGCGCAGGCGGATATGGGCGTGACGGTTGAATACCTCGCGCCCGACACCTTCGATATGGTGCGCATGTCGCAGCTGATCGAAGCCGCGGTGGCCTCCAGCCCGGACGGGCTGATCGTCTCGATCCCCGACGCCGACGCGCTGGGCGGCGCGATCAGGGATGCGATCGGGAGCGGCATTCCGGTGATCTCGATGAACTCCGGCAGCGACGTCCGCAAGGGCCTCGGTGTCAGCGTCCATGTCGGCCAGACCGAGTACGAGGCCGGCGTCGGCGGCGGTGAGCGCATGGCGGCGGCCGGCGTGACCAGCGCGATCTGCATCAATCAGGAGGTCGGCAACGTCGCGCTCGACCTTCGTTGCCAGGGCTTCGCCGACGGTCTTGGCGGCGACGTCGAGGTGCTGGCGGTCAGCATGGATCCGACCGAGATCCGCAATCAGGTGGTCGCCTACCTGACGCGCAATCCGGACACCGCGGGGGTCCTGACCCTCGGCCCCTCGGCCGCCGAGCCGGTGCTGGATGCGCTGGAGGACGAAGGCCTGATCGGGAGCATCAAGTTCGGCACCTTCGACCTGTCGCCGACGGTGCTGGAGGCGCTGGACGCCGGCAAGATGGAGTTTGCCATCGACCAGCAGCAGTTCATGCAGGGCTACCTGCCTGTCGTGCTGCTGACCCTGAACCATAAGTACGGGCTGATGCCCGGCGCCGACGTTCTGACCGGCCCGGGTTTCGTCACCCCCGACAATGCCGCCCAAGTCATCGAGCTGAGCGCGCAGGGCATCCGCTAACGGCGGATCCGACCGGACCGGACCCGCGCCGAAGCGGCGCGGGTCCGGTCCGGCTCAGATGTTCCGATAGCGGCCGCTGGGGTCCATCGGTCGAAAATTCCGGAACATCGAAGGCATGACCGGCATGCCGGGTAATCCGCGCGCCTGCAGGCGCAATGCGGCCCGGCAACCTGGTCCCTCCAGGCCATGTATGGCGACGGCTCAATATCGAGGAAACGCGCAATGGCCGAACAAGCGCTAAGCAAAGCCGTAGACGCGGACGAGCGGCTGCGCAAGACGCCGCTGATCCGCAAACTCATGAACCGGCCGGAACTGGGCGCCGTTGCCGGCGCGATTCTGGTCCTCCTGTTCTTCGCCGTATTCGCCGGCGGCAGCGGCATGTTCAGTGCCAAGGGCATGGTCGGCGTCCTGGAGGTCTCCTCCCAGCTGGGGATACTGGCGATCGCCGTTTCGCTGCTGATGATCGGCGGCGAGTTCGACCTGTCGGTCGGATCGATGATCGCCGCCGCCGGCGTGATCATCGCCATACCGGCCGCGCAATGGGGCTGGCCGATCGGGCTCGGCATCATTCTCGCCTTCACGGTGGCGGCCGGGGTCGGCTATCTGAACGGCCTGATCGTGTTCCGCACGGGGTTGCCCTCCTTCATCGTGACCCTGGCCGGCCTGTTCATCCTGCGCGGGTTGACGATCGGGTTCACCCGGTT
Organism: Alphaproteobacteria bacterium; assembly: GCA_036445335.1. Taxonomy (GTDB): domain Bacteria; phylum Pseudomonadota; class Alphaproteobacteria; order DSM-16000; family Inquilinaceae; genus JAZFQW01. The sequence goes on from JAZFQW010000051.1 coordinate 5,922, forward strand.
GATCACCGGCCGCACGCAGGTCTCCGGCCTGCGGGATCTCTCCGAAGGAGATTGGATTGCGGCGCTATTCTCGGGCGACGTGCTCACCGGCCTGTTCGCCTGGATGGCCAATGTCGGCATCATTGCCCTACGGCCGGACGGCCAGCCGTCCGTCGCCGGCATACCAATCATCGTGGTCTGGTTTCTGATAATCGGCGCCCTTGCCACCTGGGTCCTGCTGCGGACCAGCTTCGGCAACTGGATCTTCGCGGTCGGCGGCGACAGGGTCGCGGCCCGCAACGTCGGCGTGCCGGTCCTGCGGGTGAAGGTGATCCTCTTCATCTGCACAGCCGCCGCGGCGACTCTGGTCGCGACGATCCAGGTCCTCGACGCCGGCTCGGCCGACACCAATCGCGGCCTGTTGAAGGAGTTCGAGGCGATCATCGCCGCGGTGATCGGCGGCTGCCTGCTTACCGGCGGCTACGGGTCCGCGATCGGCGCCATGCTCGGCGCGCTGATCTTCGGCGCGGTGGCGCAGGGCATCTTCTTCACCGGCGTCAACACCGACTGGTTCAAGGTGTTCCTGGGCGGCATGCTGCTCATTGCGGTGTTGTTCAACAACTTCATCCGCAAGAAAGTGACGGAGTCGCGCTGATGGCTGAAACTGCTCTCATCGACGTGCAGAACATGTCGAAGTTCTTCGGTTCGGTCGTCGCGCTGAAGGACATCACGGTCACCGTCAACGCCGGCCAGGTGCTGTGTCTGCTGGGCGACAACGGCGCCGGCAAGTCGACCCTGATCAAGACCCTGGCCGGCGTGCACAAGCCGAGCGAAGGCACGTTCACGGTCGAAGGCAAGCAGGTCACGTTCGAGTCGCCTCGCGACGCGCTGGATCACGGCATCGGCACGGTGTACCAGGATCTGGCCATGGTTCCGCTGATGAGCGTGACGCGGAACTTCTTCATGGGCCGCGAGCCAACCCGCGGCAGGGGGCTGCTGCAACGCATGGACATCGACGCCGCAAATCGGATCGCCAAGGAGGAGATGGCCAAGATCGGCATCGACGTCCGCGATCCGACTCAGGCCGTCGGCACCTTGTCGGGCGGCGAGCGGCAATGCGTCGCGATCGCCCGGGCGGTCTATTTCGGCGCCAAGGTGCTGATCCTGGACGAGCCGACCTCGGCGCTCGGCGTCAAGCAGGCCTCCATGGTGCTGCGCTACATCGCCCAGGCCCGCGCCCGCGATCTAGGCGTCATCTTCATCACCCACAATGTCCACCACGCCTATCCGGTGGCCGACAAGTTCACCATCCTGAACCGCGGCCGTAGCCTGGGCACCTTCTACAAGGCCGACGTCAGCCGCGAACAGGTGCTGGAGATGATGGCCGGCGGCAAGGAGCTCGACGAGCTGAGCTCGGAGCTGGAGGAGTTCACACGCGCCGACTCCACTGAGGGCACCAGCGCGCAGCTCGAGGCCACCGCCGCCGCGGAATCGGCCCTCGCCAGCGCCATGAAGGACGAGACCGAAAAGGCCCACAAGCAATAGCCCGCATTTCTCACATTGGCCGCGAAGTCCGCGCCATCTTGGACCGGCGGCCTCGGCCGCCGGCGTGGTTCCGTTAATCTGCTGTCAACCGCCGCGCGGTATATTCGATTAAAATTAAACGCAAAGATCACATGGACGATATCGGCGCCGATGAATCCGAAAGGCGGTCCGACCCGATTTTGGAGGCGGACGGCCACCCAGCCCGGATCCTTCGGGTGATGACGGGACTTGCCATGGCCCTGGTGGTCGGCGGCACGGTCACCGCCGCCATTCACGGGCTGGTGGTGTGCGTCTTCAGGCTCCAGACCGGCCAGATCTTCGCGGAGATTGTGATTGCCGCGGCAATCTACCTGCTGGGGCTGTCGCTGTTGTCGGCAAATCCGGCCGGAAAACCGGTAACCTGCCGCTTCGGACCGGCAAGGGAGCCCCGCATCACGATGTACGAGATAATCACCGGCCCCAAGGACACGATGTTCTAGCTAGCCCGCACGTCTCACAATGCCACGGTCTGCGTCGCGTCCGGGCGGTCCGAACCGCCAGGAGAAGGCCGAAAAGCGTAGCAGCGCTATGGTCGAGGCCTTCGACGCAGCGGGCGAGCCGCCCGGACGCGACGCAGACCGTGGCCAGTATGAGAGGTGCGCGCTAGGGCAGGCGTGGTCCCGGCTCGTTGAGCGTGCGCATCTGGTCCACCGTGGCCGCCGGGCCCTGTTGCGAGCGCTGCAGCTGGATCTGCAGCACGCATGAGTCGAACTGCTCCGTCCCGGGCTCGTAACCAGCGTCGACACAGGCGGCGCGGTCGGAACCGGCGTAGCCGGCGCCGCCGCACCCGGCCAGCCATAGCGCCAACGCCGCAAGGATCAGTCGCCGCACCGTCGTCGTCATCGCCGAATCTCCCAGCGGGTAGCCCGCACCTTGGCACGCCCCAGCGCCGGTTGCACGCGCCGACCGGCGGCGCTGCGAAGCATGTGACGAACAGCACAGCGGCGCCACCGTCGTTGCTGTACTGAGAATGCGTTGCGGTGCCCGAATCGACCGATCGGTCGGCGGCACCCGAAGGACTAAACCCGGGTCACGGAGGGATGATCATGAAACGCCTGCTCTTTGTATTGCCAAGTCTCCTCATCGCGCTGCACACGGCACCGGCTGCCGCGGACGCCATCTCGGTCGCCGAGAACCTGAACCAGGACCAGCTCATCGAAGCTCTGGCCGCCCCGGCCGCGGCCGCCACGCCGAGCGGCCTGCGCGGCAAGGGCGCGACGCGCGGATTGAGCGTCGAGCCGGTCGCGCCGGCGGCGGCGCCTTCAGTTCACCTGCGCGTTCAGTTCGAGTTCGGCACCGCTGCGCTGACCGCGCCGGCACGGGCGCAGCTCGACGAGCTGGGCAAGGCGCTGGTGTCCCCGCAGCTCTCCCCTTACAGCTTCCGGATCACCGGCCACACCGACGCGGTCGGCGAGGCCGCGTTCAATCTCAGGCTGTCGCAACAGCGCGCCTGGGCGGTGCAGTCCTACCTCGCCGGCACCTACACCATCGGCGCGAATCGGCTGGAGAGCGCCGGGCTCGGCGAGTCGGTGCTGGCGGTCCCCGGCGACCCCGCCGCCGCCGCCAACCGTCGGGTCGAGATCACCAACATCGGCGCCGGCGGCTGACCCGGCGCGGCACCGCGCCACGCCCGACGCCGATTTTGCGTCGGGCCGGCAGTGTGGGTATCATTCGAGTGCGTCCGTGACCCAGATCATCGACAGACTAGCGCGGCGCCCATGGAACCGGTGCTGTCGGTGGCACCGCGACGGAGTGACCCCATTGACGGAGGTAGGATCGTGAAGCGCTATCTTTTCGTAATGCCATGCCTGCTGATCGCGTTGCAGACGGCGCCGGCCACGGCGGGTGGCACCATCGGGTCGCCGGGCTGGACGGGCGGCGCGGATGCCGTCCAGGTCGCCCAGTTTGTACCCGAGAGCGACATCATCGAGTTGCTGTCCGCCCCGCAGGAGCGGCCGATCGAAGGGACCCGCGGCCTGAGCGTCGAGACCGTGCCCGCGGCGCCGCCGCCGCCGGTCCGGTTCCACGTGGAATTCGCGTTCGGGTCCGCCAACCTGACCGACTCCGCCCGCCGCCAGCTCGACGAGCTGGGCAGGGCGCTGGTGTCCAACGAGTTGTCGCCGTACAACTTCCGGATTTCCGGCCATACCGATGCGACCGGGACCGAGCGGTTCAATCTCGGCCTGTCGGAACGGCGCGCCATTTCGGTGCGGAATTATCTGAGCCGCAACTACGCCATCAGCGGCGGACGTCTGGATGCCATCGGTCTCGGCGAAAGTGCGCCGGCGGTTCCCGGCGACCCGTTCGACCCCAGCAATCGCAGGGTAGAGATCACTAACATGGGTACCGGCGGCTGAGCCGACACCGCGCCACGCCGAATTTCGCGGCGTGGTGGCGAGGGCGGGCTTGAGATCCGGTCGAGAGCGCAACGACGCGTCGACCAGGAGCCGATCGTCCCCTGGTTGCCCAGGCGCAACCCGGGTCGTAATCGTCAATGAGGTGTCATCATGAACCGCGCACATGTTTTGGTCCCTGTCCTGTTCGCCGCGCTGTCGGGGGGACCGGCCCTGGCGGGCGATCACGGCATCACCGGCCCCGACGTCCAGGCCGCGCAGAATCCGTCGACCGACACGGTCCAGCTGGCACAGGCCATGTCGAGCGATGATTTCGTCGAAATCCTGAAGCCGGACACCCGCGGTCTGGGTATCATTCCGTCGGTCGATATGCAGGTGAGATTCGCTTACAACTCCGCCGTACTGTCCGAGGAAGCGCGCATCCTACTGCGCGAGCTGGGCACGGCGCTGGTGTCCGACGACCTTGGTCCGTACCGCTTCGAGATCGCCGGCCACACCGATGCAACGGGGACCGAGGTCTACAATGTCGGCCTGTCGGAGCGGCGCGCATTGGCGGTGCGGAACTACCTGACCGGCAATTTCGCGATCGGACCCGATCGCCTACAGAGCGTCGGCCTGGGCGAGACCAACCTGCTGTTGCCCGACGATCCCACCGCCGCAGCCAACCGCCGCGTGCAGATCAGCAACGTCGGTTCGGGCGGTTAGCCCGCCGGGATGCCGACCAGCACGTCGTCGCCGTCCAGCCTGACGGGATAGGTCGCCAGGCCCTCGGTGCACGGCGGACCGACCGCCGCCCCGGTCCGGATGTCGAAGCACCCGCCATGCAGCGGGCACTCGATCACGCCGTCCTCGACGTAGCCGTCGGCCAGTGGGGCATAGGCGTGAGTGCAGATCCCGTCGGTGGCATAGAACCGTCCGCCGAGGTTGTACAGCGCGAGCTGCCGCGTCCCGATCGCCACGTCGATCACCTCGTCGTCGTCGACGTCCGACACCTTGGCCACGTGGTGGTAAACGGCGGGCGCGGAGTCGGCCATCGACGGATCGCCACCGGGCTAGGAGCCTGTCCGAGTAATGCTTATGGGCAGCACCGCGTTTTCATGGGCTTGGGCTAGGATGGCGACGCGCGGCGATGCTGGACGCATCGCGAGCGGCGCCAGACGACGTCC
>JAZFQW010000052.1:0-6643 GCA_036445335.1 Alphaproteobacteria bacterium
GAGATTGCGGTAGGAAGCGCAAATCTCCGGGCAGACCATTTCCGACCCGCTGGCGAACGTCGAGTCATCGTCATTCCCGCCCTTGCGGGAATGACGATGGGGTGGGGCGGCGGCTGATCGCGGCTACGCTGCGTAATCCGAGTGTCCAGACTGGTGCCCCTCTCAAGGAAACCAGGATTGGTGGATGATGTCGTGATCGCTTTGGCGCATTCGCCTTCACTGGCTTCTCGTCGGCGTCCGGGCGTTCGCTGCAACTCTACGGACTTCTATTGACCAAACTCGTAAAAAGCGGTCATCACGGCAGTTGAAGAAACCTGCGCAACGATCTGACAACCAGCGATTAATTTGGGTTGGCCATTTTTGTGTCGGCCATGTGGGCGCTCCGGCGTTGCATCATCCTGGCGAGCATGGCGCCGATGAACCGGCCCCGGCGGCCGTCCGGCGCAACGCCGCTGTCCCACGAGATCACGGTGATGTCGCGCTCCATGACGCACTATCATAGATGAGTGAACACGGTATTCGACCGCCCCGAGGGAGGATCGCATGACCACAGTCTCCGCACTGCTCGAAAACCGGTGGGACGATGCCCGCGCCGAGGGCATGACCGAGCCGGAACAGCTGGTCTATCGTTCGAACCTGCTGGGCGCCGACAAGCGGATCACGAATTTCGGCGGAGGCAACACGTCGGCCAAGGTGACGGCGCCGGATCCGCTGACCGGTGGCGACGTCGAGGTGCTCTGGGTGAAGGGCTCGGGCGGCGATCTCGGGTCGATCGAGCTCGACGGCTTCGCCACGCTGTATATGAACAGGCTGAACCGGCTGAAGTCGCTTTATCGCGGCCTCGGTCACGAGGATGAAATGGTCGGCTACCTGCCGCACTGCACGTTCGACCTGAACCCGCGAGCGGCCAGCATCGATACCCCGCTGCACGCCTACCTGCCGTACCGGCACGTCGATCACATGCACCCCGACGCGGTCATTGCGATCGCCGCATCGCGCCGCTCCCGCGACCTCACCGGCGAGGTCTTCGATACTGAGATCGGCTGGCTGCCGTGGCAGCGTCCGGGCTATGATCTGGGGCTCAAGCTTGAGGAGGCGGCGCGCGGCAACCCCAAGCTGGTCGGCGTCGTCCTCGCCGGCCACGGCCTCTTCACCTGGGCCGACGACGCCAGGACCTGTTACGACACCACCCTCCGCATCGTCCAAAAAGCGCAGGACTGGCTGGACGCGAACGAGCGTGCCGGCGCCTTCGGGGGCGGTCTCGGCGACGCGCCCGATCGGCCGGTCCGGCGCGCCCGCGCGGCTGCCCTGATGCCTCGGATCCGCGGGCGGATCGGGGGCGACGAGCCCAAGATCGGCCATTTCGACGACAGCCCGGTGGTGCTCGACTTCGTGAACTCCAGCCAGATAGGCGAACTGGCGCCGTTGGGCACGTCGTGTCCGGATCATTTCTTGCGAACCAAGATCCGGCCGCTGGTGCTGGCGGACGATGTCGACGATGCCGGTCTCGACTCGGCGATCGCGGCCTACAGGCGGGACTATGCAGGCTATTACCAGCGCTGCAAGCGCCCGGACAGCCCGGCGATGCGCGATCCGAACCCGGTGATCTACCTGATTCCCGGCGTCGGCATGTTCGGCTTCGCCAGGGACAAGGCGACCGCCCGCATCGCCTGCGAGTTCTACGTCAATGCCATCAACGTGATGAGGGGCGCGTCCGCGGTCGACGAATATGTCGGGCTCGCAGAGCAGGATGCGTTCGATATCGAATACTGGCAGCTCGAGGAGGCCAAGCTGCGGCGCATGCCGGATCCGAAGAGCCTGGCCGGCAAGGTGGCGCTGGTGACCGGCGGCGGCGGCGGCATCGGCCGCGCCGTGGCCGACCGCCTGTTGCGCGAAGGCGCCTGCGTGATGCTGACCGACATCGCCGGCGACGCCCTGGCCAAGGCCGAGGGCGACCTTGCCGCGCGGTTCGGCGGCGACGCGGTCGGGAGCGGCCGGGGCGACGTGACGGACGAGACCGCGGTCGCCGGGATCCTCGCCGACACCGCTGCGCGGTTCGGCGGCATCGACATCGTCATCGCCAATGCCGGCCTCGCCAGTTCGGCCGCCATCGACGAAACCACGCTCGCCGACTGGGACAGGAACATGGGTGTCCTCGCCAAGGGGGCCTTCCTGGTCGCCCGCGAGGCCTTCCGGATCCTCAAGGTTCAGGGTCTCGGCGGCTCGTTCGTCACGGTCGGCTCGAAGAACGCGCTCGCCGCATCGGCGGGGGCGTCGGCCTATTGCGCTGCCAAGGCGGCGGCGCTGCATCTCACCCGTTGCCTGGCGCTGGAGGGGGCGCCGCTGGGAATCCGCGCCAACGTCGTCAACCCGGATCAGGTGCTGCGCGGCTCACGGATCTGGTCCGGCGCGTGGCGCGAAGGGCGCGCCAAGGCTTATGGCATCGGCGTGGACGACCTGGAGGAGTATTATCGACAGCGCTCGCTGCTGAAACGCAGCGTCTATCCCGAGGATGTCGCCGAGGCCGTCTGTTTCTTCGCCGGCGAGGCGTCGGCCAAGTCCACCGGCAACGTCCTCAACGTCGATGCCGGCAACGCCACGGCGTTCGCGCGCTGAGGGCAATTCGCCATCGACGCGATCCAGCTGATCCTGGTGTTCAACGAGCTGGTCGCGGCCGAGGTCGAGCGCCGGCCGGGCTTCGATCGGGTCCACATGATGGGCCCGTCGCACAACGGCACCGATCCGATCGAAATCCTGATGGTCGGCGCGATGACGATCCAACGCGCCTATACTCATGCGCTGGTGGTCGATCGTGAAGCCCTGGCCGCCCATCAGCAGAGCAACGTCGCACCGATGGCGACGACTACACTGAGGCGGGCCTACGAAACCGATGTCAGGCCCTGGTCGCCACCGTCCGGCGACCGGGCGATTGAATTCGGTGGCCGGATGACGACATCTACGGTTCCCGCCGGCCGGCGGGCGCGCCCGCGACGAGGTGCCGAGATGACGACTCCCATGCTCGATGAGATGGCCGTTGCGACGATCACCGGCTACCACGCCCACGTCTATTACGACGCGGCGACCAGGCCGGCGGCAGAGGACCTGCGCGAGGCGCTGGCCGCGCGATTCGATGTCGAGTTGGGGCGCTGGCACGACGCACCGGTCGGGCCGCATCCCACCGGCAGCTACCAAGTCGCCTTCAGGCCGGAGCTGTTTGGCGCGCTGATCCCGTGGCTGGCGCTCAACCGCCGCGGCCTCACGGTCTTCGTCCACCCGGAGACCGGCGACGACGTCGCCGACCACAGCCGCCACGTCATCTGGCTGGGCGAAAGCCGCGAGATCGATCTGTCGGTGCTCGAATGACGGAGCGGCGATTCGGGACGACGGCCACGCCGCCGGCCATAACGACCGGGCACAATGTCGTGAACTGGCGGCGCAAACCGTAAACATCTGGATCGCGCCATGCGATTACTATATTTCCAATGTGCCCGCCGACGGGCGGGCGCATCGGCACGCCGCACGGGGATGGCCGCGCGAACCGGACTGGCGGGCCAGGAATGAAGAACGGATCCGGTCACGAGTCCATGCATACAAACGTCGCAGTCACGCGCCGTCCCGCCAAGCCCATCCGCCAGCACGTCGAGTCCGTGGTGGTCCGCTTCGCCGGCGATTCGGGCGATGGCATCCAGTTGACGGGCAGCCAGTTCTCGCAGAGCACGGCACTGGCCGGCAACGATCTGGCGACATTTCCGGATTTTCCGGCGGAGATCCGGGCGCCGATCGGCACGACCTATGGCGTTTCGGCCTTTCAGATCAATTTCGGCGCCCGCCGGATCCTCACGTCGGGGGATGTGCCGGACGTCCTCGTCGCGCTGAACCCGGCCGCGCTAAAGGTCAATATCGGCGAGCTGAAGAGCGGCGGCATGGTCATCACCGACGCGACCACCTTCAGCGACCGCAACCTGCGCAAGGCGGGTTTCGACCACGACCCGCTCGACAATGGCAGTCTCGACCAATTCCGCGTCGTCGCGATCGAGATCAGCAAGCTGACGCTCGAGGCGGTCAAGGGTCTGGGCGTGACCAACAAGGAAGGTCTGCGCTGCAAGAACCTGTGGACGCTGGGGCTGGTCTACTGGCTGTACGGCCGCGACCGACAGCCGACCATCGATTGGCTGCAGCAGAAGTTCGCCAAGCGGCCCGAGATCGCGGCTGCGAACATCGCCGCACTGAACGCCGGCCACGCCTACGGCGAGACGGTGGAACTGGACGGGGTCACCGCCTACTCGGTGCCCGCGGCGGAGATCGCGCCCGGGGTCTATCGCAACATCACCGGCGGCGAGGCGATCGCCTGGGGGCTGTTGACCGGCAGCCACCTGGCCGGACTGCCGCTGTTCTTCGGCTCCTATCCGATCACCCCGGCGTCGCCGGTGCTGCATATTCTGGCGAGCCTGAAGGACCATGGCGTGGTCACCTTCCAGGCGGAGGACGAGATCGCCGCGGTGTGCTCGGCGATCGGCGCGTCGTATGCCGGGGCGCTGGGCGTGAGTTCGAGCTCGGGACCGGGGATGGGCCTGAAGACCGAGGCGCTGGGACTGGCGATCGCCGTAGAACTGCCGCTGGTGGTGGTCAATTCACAGCGCGCCGGGCCGTCGACCGGCATGCCGACCAAGACCGAGCAATCGGACCTGCACCAGGCGGTGTTCGGGCGCAACGCCGACAGCCCGCTGGCCGTGGTCGCCGCCCGCTCGCCGGCCGACTGCTTCACCACGGCGATCGAGGCGGTCCGCATCGCCACCAAATACATGACGCCGGTCATCCTGCTGAGCGACGGCTACATCGCCAACGCCTCTGAGCCGTGGGTCATCCCCGACGTCGAAGATCTGGAGCCGATGCCAGTGCCGTTCCGGACCGATGTCGAGGGCTTCGAGGGAATTCAGCGCGACCCCGCGACCCTGGCGCGGGAGTGGGTGCGGCCCGGCACGCCGGGGCTGGAACAACGCATCGGCGGCCTGGAGAAGGACTACCGCACGGGCAATGTCTCGTACGATCCGGACAATCACCAGCGGATGACCGACGTGCGCGCCGCGAAGATCGCCCGCATCGCCGAGGACATCCCGCCACAAACGGTCGACCAGGGCGACGACGGGGGTCGGCTGGCGATTGTCGGCTGGGGCTCGACCTACGGCCCGATCAGCCGCGCGGTGATGAACATGCGCGTCGAGGGGCTGGACGTTTCGCACGTGCATCTGAGGCACATCTGGCCGTTGCCCGCCAGTCTCGGCGACCTGCTGCGCCGCTTCGACCACGTACTTGTGCCCGAGATGAACACCGGGCAGCTGCTAACCCTGTTGCGCAGCGAATATCTGGTTCCCGCCGAGGGTCTGAACAAGGTAACCGGCAGGCCGTTCAAGATTGCCGACATCGAGGCCGCGATCAGGAGCCGGCTGGAGGACTGAGATGAACGCGCCAGTGCAGGTCGAGAAGCGATCGCCCAAGGACTATGCGTCCGATCAGGAGGTGCGCTGGTGTCCCGGCTGCGGCGACTACGCGGTCGTCAAGGCGGTGCAGCGCACCCTGTCGGATCTCGGCGCGGCAACGGAGACCAGCGTGTTCATCTCCGGCATCGGCTGCGCCGCGCGCTTTCCCTATTACATGGCGACTTACGGCTTCCACACGATCCACGGCCGCGCGCCGGCCATCGCCACCGGGGTGAAGCTGGCCAACCCGGACCTGGACGTGTGGGTGGTGTCGGGCGACGGCGACGCGCTTTCGATCGGCGGCAACCACCTGCTGCATGCCCTGCGCCGCAACGTCGACCTGCAGTTCCTGCTGTTTAATAACGAGGTCTACGGCCTGACTAAAGGGCAGTATTCACCGACCTCGCGGGTCGGCACGCGGTCGCCGTCGACGCCGAACGGATCGACCGACATGCCGGTGTCGGCGACCCTGTTCGCGCTGGGCGCCGGGGCGCGGTTCGTCGCCCGGTCGATCGATACCGCGCAGAAGCACCTGCCGGAGGTCCTGAAACGGGCTCATCGCCACCGCGGCATGTCGTTCGTCGAGATCTTCCAAAACTGCATCGTCTACAACGACAACGTGTTCGGCGCGTTCACCGACCGCGACAAGGCAGCCGGCGCGCAGATCCACGTCGAACACGGCCGGCCGCTGATCTTCGGGTCCGACGGCGACCGCGGCATCCGGCTGAAGCCGGGCGCGCTGGAACTGGAGGTCGTGACGATCGGCGAGGGCGGCGTTGCCGAAGCCGAACTGCTGGTGCACGACGAGACCAACCGCACCCTGGCGCAGATGCTGGCGGCGATGGAGCCGCCGGACTTTCCGGTGGCGCTCGGCGTGTTGCTTTGCGATCCGGGGCCGGTCCACGGTGCCGCGGCGGGGGGCGGCGCGGTCGAGACCAGTCCGCGGGCGCAGGCAAGGCGCCTCAACGAGCTGCTGCGCCGCGGTCCGACCTGGACGGTGTCAGCCTGAGCGCGGCCGGGGTGGCGATGGAGCTAGCCTGCACTTCTCATACTGGCCACGGTCTGCGCGGCGCTGTCCCCCCGACAGGGCAGGAAGGCCGCGCGGCGCGATGCCGTCGCATCGGGCAAGCGGCGTGACGCACCCTGTCGAGGGGACAGCGCCGCCC